>NZ_JBPFDQ010000020.1:0-67363 GCF_059415045.1 Ferdinandcohnia sp. SAFN-114
CAAATTACAAAAGTTAGGGAACCATTTAGGTATCCCTAATTTTATAATGAATATCAACATTAAAATTTAACACAGCCAAATATTAAAAGAGGACCATATTAGCCTGATATAATCCTCTGCCCCTCTATCTAACCCTTTTTACTGTTTAGTTTCTTTGTGCGAATATACCTACTGCACTCTGATGGATCAGCAATTCTTTTAAATAAGCGAAATAAGATCTGATATCTTTCTTCCATTGCACGTTTTACTATATGGTCTATTCGTGCATCTTCTACATCAAACAATATTTCGTCCATCTCTCTTTTTAGAAGGTATTCTAATTCTTTGACTTCCACCTGATCAACTAATAATCCAATCATAGTTTCACCTCATGTTTGTTGTAATTCTAGTTATTACCAGATTTAGTTATTTTATGAATCGATTTTTACGAAGATATTTGCACATAAAATTGGATGACAAGCATATTATTTAGACAGAAGATTCTTTGGACAAGGAGGATAAATATGAATTTTTTCTACATCCTTAGTAGCAAGAGGATTAAGCAAACATTAATTATTCTTTTCGCTTCATTATTTACCGCCAGTATCTTTTATATAGAAAAAGGCAATATTGCTCCTGTTTTTTCAACCGAAAACGGCCCACGAGTGATTTATTCAGGAGAAAAAAGCGAAAAGACAGTTGCACTTACTTTTAATATTAGTTGGGGAGACACGAAGGCCTTACCGATTCTCGATACCTTAAAAAATTCAGGTGTAACAAATGCGACCTTCTTCCTATCCGCTTCGTGGGCTGAGCGCCACCCGCAGATAGTTGAACGGATTGTGAAAGACGGGCACCAGATTGGCATTAAAGGATATGATTATAAAAACTATACTGAATTAGAGGATGTCCAAATTAAAAAGGATGTCTATAAGGCCCAAGATGCATTTAAGAAAATGGGTGTCAAAACTATTTCCTTCTTTAGAACACCTGATGGAAATTTTGACTCTAGAGTAGTAAAGGTCTTGGATTCTCTTGGATATACTCTCATTCACTGGAGTATTGATTCAAATGATTGGAACAATCCAGGTGTAGCTAAAATAACAAGCAATGTTATAGGCAGGGTAAAGAGTGGAGACATTATTTTATTCCACGCTTCAGATTCAGCTAAACAGACTGCGGAAGCACTTCCTGGAGTATTGAAAGGAATTAAAGGTAAAGGCCTGTCATTTGTAACAGTTAGCGACATGCTAAATAATGCGGATGTAAAAAGTGAAGTTGTCGAATGAATTGTAGTAAAAAAGCTGATCCCATAGGGTCAGCTTTTTTGTTTTGTTAATTTTGGAAGTATCAATAATTGATACGCATTGCAAATTAAGAGAGGAAAAATCATTAGGTACAGCCAACTTTCATCATTTGCCCTAATTGCTGGCACCCATTCAATTACAGTAACAACAAACATAAAGAATACAGCTGGAATGAATGCTTTACGATTGGTCTGTCTGCTTTTAAAGTATGCAATGATTAATGAGAAAACTAATATACCTATTGGAACCCATACATATGAGGAGATACTCTCACCCTCGGTTGCAAATACTTGAATACGGAAATAAATTAAGTCAAATAATACAAAAGCAATCAATACTACTTGAGCAGGATTCCATGCACCTTTAAACATCCCTTGTCCAAATCGGTGAA
This sequence comes from Ferdinandcohnia sp. SAFN-114, assembly GCF_059415045.1. Taxonomy (NCBI): domain Bacteria; kingdom Bacillati; phylum Bacillota; class Bacilli; order Caryophanales; family Bacillaceae; genus Ferdinandcohnia; species Ferdinandcohnia sp. SAFN-114. The sequence goes on from NZ_JBPFDQ010000020.1 coordinate 1,678, forward strand.
CTGATAAATAGGCAAAGAAACCCATTTGGCTAATAATACTAAAAGTAAATCCAACTCCGACGAGCCAAAATGCAACCATAAGTATTTCGACGTAATCCGAAGCTATAAATAAATCTTTATATTCACTCCATTTAACAGCAAATCCAGTAATGATTCCACTAATGGCGCCTACTAGTAAGGTAGATAGAAATAACCTTACCCAATTTCGACTTTTCACGACAAAATCCCCCACTCTTTATATTCAAATATGATTGTACCAAAATGTCGGGGATAAATGCCAGTTTCTCACCATCCAATCAGTGAATATTTTTTAACAAAAAAAAGCATATTAACAACTAAGGATCCCTTATGAAAGGAGCTTTATAAATGAGAAAATGGATGTCGCTCCTCCTCATTTTTAGTTTTCTATTAGTAATAGTTGGGTGTGCCCCAGCAAATGTCGAACAAAACCGAATGGATTATGAAGAAACAAAAAAAATGGTTGTCGATATATTGAAAACCGATGACGGTAAAAAGGCAGTTGAAGAACTCATGCGAGATGAAAGAATAAAGCAGCATCTCGTCATGGACCAAGTCGTTGTTAAAGATGCCATCCGTGAAACTCTTACCTCTGACAACGGGGTTGAGTTTTGGAAAAAGACGTTTGAGGATACCAAGTTTGTAGAAGACTTTGCAAAGAGTATGCAAACGGAGCACGAAAAGCTCATTAAGGACTTGATGAAGGATCCCGACTATCAAAAAATGATGATGGACATCTTGAAAAATCCTGAGATGGAAGAACAATTCATGGATGTTCTGAAAAGCCAAGAATACAGAAAACATCTTCAAACAGTCATCAGTGAAACACTTGAAAGTCCGTTATATAAAGCTAAAATTGAAGATATTCTCATTAAAGCAGCTGAGGATATGCAAAAAGAAGAAAAAGCGAAAAAAGATGAAGGAGAAGGAACTGGAAATAGCTAACCCTCCTTCCTATATAAAAGAACCTCCTGAAACTCAGGAGGTTCTTTTTAATTTAAATAGCATCAATTACTCGTTTTGCAATTTCGTTATAGATCTTTCCAGTTGGGTGACTTTCGTCGTAAACAGATGGGGCAAAGTCCTCATCATTCCAATCAGGCTGACCTAATGGAATTTTTCCTAGCAAGGATGTTTGAAGCTCTTCCGCAAGTTTCTCTCCGCCGCCTTTACCAAACACATATTCTTTTTCGCCTGTTACTTTACTTTCAAAATAAGACATATTTTCAATAACACCAAGTACTTCGTGTTCTGTACGTAAAGCCATTGCACCCGCTCTGGCAGCTACAAATGCAGCTGTAGGATGTGGTGTTGTTACTATAATTTCTTTACAATGAGGAAGCATAGTATGAACATCTAGTGCTACATCACCTGTACCAGGCGGTAAGTCTAGAACTAAGTAATCTAGATCTCCCCATTCAACTTCATTAAAGAAGTTATTTAACATTTTTCCGAGCATTGGACCACGCCAAATAACGGGTGAATTGTCTTCCACAAAGAAGCCCATTGAAATGACTTTAACCCCTTTTCTTTCAACAGGGATAATCTTTTCGCCTCGGACGACAGGGCGCTTTGTAATTCCCATCATGTCGGGAACACTGAATCCGTAAATATCTGCATCAATAATACCGACCTTTTTACCAAGTCTAGCTAAAGACACCGCTAAGTTTACAGAAACGGTAGATTTACCAACACCACCCTTACCACTTGCTACCGCAATAAAGGTCGTTTGATTTACTGGAGATAATAAAGGAGCTGATTCTTCCGCTGATTCAGCCTTAAATTTCGCCAGTTCCTCTGGCGATAAGTCAGTAAATCGAAGACCTACAGATTCTGCTCCCGCTTGTTTTAAGGCATTTACAATTGTAGATTGAAGCTGTAGTTGCTCACCAGTACCAGTCTTTGATAAAGCAATTTTTACGCTAACATGTTTCTTTTCTTCTTTTATTTTAACTTCTTTGATTGCATTCGTTTCCTCGAATGTTCTATGTAAGAATGGATCTTGCAGTTGATATAATACTTCCTTCACTTGTTGCTCAGTTAACATAACAAACACCACCTAATTACTGTATTCGGTTTCACTCAACCTCATTATACCATACCTGTCCCAAATTACAGTGTGAGGAGTGTCATAGCTACATAAAAAAACCACCTTCTTATTCAGGTGGATTTGATTCATTGGAGAAATAGCGGTTGATTCCTGTGTAAATGGAGGCTGCGACCTTGTCTTGGTATTTATCTTGAACTAGTAGGGCTTTTTCATCCGGATTTGAAAGGAATCCTACCTCTACAAGTGCTCCAGGTTTTTTCGCACTTTTTAATAAGTAAACACCATTGATCGCTTTGGCTTGTCGTGTTGTATTTCCGAGATTGTTTCGAAGCTCGTCTTGAATAAACTTGGCTACTGCCTCATTTTCCTTGTAAGTACTAAAATAAAAAGTTTGTGCACCTCTCCATCGAGGAGATGGAATGGCATTTAAATGAATACTAATAAATAAATCCGCATCTGATTCATTGATGATTTGAACTCGTTTCTTCAAATCCTCAGTCTTCCGTTTACTGTATCCTCTCATTCCATCAGGGGCTAAATCTGTATCTTCTTCCCGTATCATTTGTACAAAAGCACCCTGTTGCTGTAGGTAGTCACGGAGCTTCTTTGAGATTTCGAGGGCAATGTCTTTTTCTTGTACGTCGCCATTATCGGCACCCCCATCTGGGCCACCGTGACCAGGGTCAATTATAATTACCTTCCCTGATAAGGGTAGACTCCACGGATCCCAAACATCTTTGTCCATAAATCGATATTGTATAAATAAAAATAAAATAACAGCTCCCAATAGGATACCAGCAATTTTAAGTTTCTTATTCATCATTTACCTCCTGCATGTCCCTAAGTTAAATATATGGGACAAGGAGAGTATATATGATTAAAAATTCTAATGCAATTTTAGCCGGTATCTTTTTTCTCCTTTCTGAAAACCTTCCGTCCACCAATAGGTTACATAGTATTCGCATGCATAGTAAAGTGACTCATTGACGAAGCCTTGGTCGCCAATATGCCCCCAATAGCAAATGAACTCATATAACGCATCAATTAGATTCTTTTCAAATCGGTAGCAGCGCATCCGCACTTCTTCTACTGATTCTCCATAATAACCAAATTTGCTATATTTAGCTCCTAATAAATATGCTTCTATTGCAACATCAATACAGCCTTCTTCAATGGCACTGCCAAGTATAGAGTCCATTCTAAAAAAGCTACTAAATGAGTCGACGACATTCTTCTTTAAGTCTTCTAATGAAAGCTCACGTAACATTTTCCGTTCATACTTGATCTGCTTCTCTTTCCGCTTTTCCTTGAAGGTTGTAATTACATTCATCGTATAAGAAACCCCCTTTGACAGATAGTTTCCTACCGCACCCGCGTAAACATGCGCCAAACACAAACTACCTTAACTTCCAAAATAAACTATGCATACTCAAGATATGCACAGCTCGTTTATTGGCGACAAACAGTGCTGACAGAAGGTGCACCTTTCAAAAAAAACGATGGTGCTTGCAGTTAGATATGTTTAAGGCCCTCAATCATAAAATCTGAGAGCCTTCACTTCTATATATCGGATGTATTAAGACTATCTTGCCCTTCCAATGATGGACTTTCTTTTTGTTTTCCAACAAGCCTTGCCACTTGCCAGCCAATGACCATATGGACTACCCCCATTATGAAAAACAATAAGTAGTCCCCGATTGGTTCCGGAAGTAAAAGATCGACAACCAACCACATACCTGCCGAAGAAGCACCAATAAAAGCACCTAGCATTGATTTTTGGATTCGACTCATTCTCCACCTACCCTTTCAATTTGTGTACATTCTTAACTAATCTTATGTAGCCAGGTTGCTCGAAATAACCTGAATTTTGACGAAAGGTTGTCCAATATCGGCACTATTCCTCCTATCCTCAATTGAATAAGGAGATTATCTCATCCAAAAGTCGTAGAAAAATTCAAGCTTTTTTACGAAGAAGGATTTTTCAGAAATCGGTATGCTTAAACCATCGATAGCTAAAAGGAGAGATAAAGAATGAAAAATAAAGTTGTAATGATTACTGGTGCTTCAAAGGGTTTAGGGAGAGCACTGACATTAGCTTTTGCCAAGGAAGGAGCAAAACTTTCAATTTGTGCAAGGTCAGAAAGTGATTTATTAAAAGTCAAGCTAGAAGCAGAGAGTTTAGGGGCAAAAGTAGTTGCAGTTACCGCTGATGTTTCCCGCTCCCAAGATGTAGATCGATTCGTTTCAGTTACCGAGGCGGCTTATGGACAGATTGATGTTTTGATTAACAATGCTTCTATGTTAGGCCCGAGCCCAATGCCACTACTCCTTGATTATCCTGAAGAAGACTTTGCTGAAGTATTAAGAGTAAATGCAGTATCAACTTTTCTAGTTACAAAAAGGGTTTCCTTAAGTATGCTTGAACGGAACCAAGGTTCCATTATCAATGTTACTTCAGAGGCTGGTCACATTGGTTATGCAGGCTGGGGAGCGTATGGGGTCTCTAAATTCGCTGTAGAAGGCATTACCCAAACATGGGCCGATGAATTTAGTGAGACTGGAATTCGGATTAATATGGTCGACCCTGGCGAAATGGACACTGACATGCACAAACTCGCTGTTCCAGATTGCGATTATCCGTTAGCAAAACCTGAAGAAGTCGTTGATATATTCTTATATTTAGCATCTGATCGAGCAAAAAGCATTAATGGAAAACGATTCTCAGCCCAATCTGAGGAGGAGGGGTAGGACATGGTAGACAACACTCTAGATTTTTACCTTCCAAATGAACTAAATGCATCCCTTCCACCTGAAGAGCGTGGCATCAGAAGAGATCACGTCCGGATGATGGCGCTTGACCGGAATTACGGTAAGATCCAACATGACCTTTTCTTCAATTTACCTGAATATTTACAGCCAGGAGACCTTGTTATTTTAAATAATAGCCGCACCATACCAGCAGTTTTCCAAGCAAAGAATCTAAGTAACGGGAAAATGAGAGCCAACGTCGAAGTTAGGCTGGCCAGACGAATTACTGAAGATACATGGGAGGCACTCATTGTTCAGGATTATACAAAGATTGGTGACATTTTTATATTTGCACCTGAGCTTTCGGCAATGGTAATTGGTCTAAAGGAGAAAACTCCACTAGCAATATTGAAGTTTGAGAAGAAAGGTTCCGACCTATTAAACATGTTCTATAGCCTCGGAGAACCTGTTCGTTACGAATATATCAATCACCCCTGGGATTTGGATTATTATCAAACGGTTTTCGCAAGCCATCCCGGCTCAGTCGAGATGCCCTCAGCTGGTAGAGCCTTTAGCTGGGAACTGTTATTTACACTAAAGCAAAAAGGAATTCAGGTTGATTTTATTCAACTTCATACTGGGCTTAGTTATTTGCTTGATGACAAGTGGCACCAAACTCCAGAAGAGAACGAAGAGGAATACCATATATCTGAACAGACCCAACAAAAGATTATTGCGACAAAAACTGCTGGTAAAAGAATTATAGCCGTTGGTACAACCGTAGTTAGAACACTTGAAACGTATGCGATATCGGGTGAACTTTCAGGGGTAACAAATTTATATATCAATGAGCACTTTCCTCTAAGAATTGCTGACGGAATCATAACGGGGTTACATGAGCCAGAGGCTAGCCATCTTGATATGCTTACCGCCTTTATTTCTAAACAGCATCTTCTCCAGGCTTACGGCCATGCCATTGATGCAGGTTATTTATGGCATGAATTCGGTGATATGAATTTGATTATATAAATGGAGGTTTAGCCATGAAACTTCATCATATTGGCGTTAATGTCAGTCATCTTAGAAAATCGATTGAATTTTATAAAAGCCAATTCGGTTTTGAGGAAGAATCACATTTTATATTCATGGAAGAAGAAATTGTATTTTTAACTTTAGGTGACTTTCGACTTGAGTTAGTCTCTAGTAATGAAGAAAATCAGTTAAACACTCATATCTGTTTTGAGGTCAATAATTTGACTGATGTAATGGCCAAATCTAAAACACTCCGTAAAATGGAAGGACCCTATGAACTTGATAATGGGTGGCAAACAGTCTTCTATGAAGGGCCTAATCAAGAAATAGTAGAATTATTGCAGGTTTCGAGTGCTAACAGTAAACTTATTAGATAAACCGGAGTCTGAAAATTAGAAATACTGTATAATGGAAGCAGATACTTCGTGGCGGAGGGAGAAACAATGTCTGGTAAGGATAGATATCAACAACTCAACATTTTAAAAGAGATAGCTGAGCTTTTAAACGAAGGAACAGATACAACAGAAGTATTGAAGGTTGTCTTGAAAAAACTTCTTCAAGTAACTGGCCTTCAAACAGGTTGGATATTTTTAATTGATGACGATGGCAAACATCATCTTATTGCTGATGAAGCCCTGCCGCCCGCTTTAGCCAATGATCATAAGCGACGCATGTGCCATGGTAAGTGCTGGTGTGTAAACAAGTACAATAATCAACAACTCAATAAAGCAACGAATATTATCGAATGTAAACGAATTGAAGATGCTCTTGATGAAGAAGCCGGAGAAACAGGTGGTCTGACTCATCACGCCACCGTCCCGCTTCGTGCTGGCCAAGAAAGGTTTGGGATCTTAAATGTAGGTGCTCCAAACAAAACAAATTTCGAGAAAAATGAACTCGCACTGCTAGAAGCAGTAGCCTACCAAATCGGAACTGCCTTAAAAAGAATTAAACTTACCCAACGTGAGCAAAATACAGCGCTCGTTGCTGAGCGAAACCGTTTGGCACGGGACCTTCACGACTCAGTAAATCAACTCCTCTTTTCATTAAGTCTTACCGCAAGGGCTGGGGTTGAGTTGACGGAAATCAATGAAGTCCAGCAAACGTTCACCTATATACAAGATATGGCACAAGAAGCACTTGGAGAAATGAGAGCATTAATCTGGCAGCTACGTCCAGAAGGACTTGAAAATGGTCTTGTTAGCGCCTTACGAAGCTATGCTGAGATGTTAGGCCTTTCTATCAAAACAAAGCTGACAGGTGCAGTTAACCTATCCGGAAAAGTAGAAGAATCCTTGTGGCGTATTGGGCAGGAGGCTCTGGCCAATTGTAAAAAACATTCACAGACAACTGAAGTAGAATTAGAATTACAAGCTTCTGAAGCCGGTGTAAAAATGAACATTAGGGATAAGGGATGCGGCTTCCACTATGAAGTAGATCGCGAAATACTCTCGTTGGGGTTACGAAATATGAAAACAAGGACGGAAAGCTTAAACGGGACTTTTTCTTTACAAAGTAAGCCGGGAATTGGAACAGAAATACAGGTCCAGATCCCGCTTTAGGGGGATAAGTAAATGAGTATACGAATATTAGTAGTAGACGACCATCATGTCGTCAGGCGGGGCCTCGTTTTTTTCCTCCGTACACAAAGAGATATGATGATTGTCGGAGAAGCAGCAAATGGGAAAGAGGCCATTAAACAAGCGAAATTATTAAAACCAGAATTAATTCTCATGGACTTAGTAATGCCTGAGATGGACGGTATTCAGGCAACAAGAGAAATCAAAAAGGAACAACCTGAAATCAAAATCATGATGTTGACTAGTTTTTCTGATCAAGACCACGTCATACCTGCCCTGGAAGCTGGAGCGTCTGGGTATCAATTAAAAGATATTGAGCCCGATGAGCTGATATCTTCAATTAAAAGAATCATGGGCGGTGAAAATCAGATTCATCCAAAAGCAACCTCGCACCTCCTGGCCAATTTATCCTCTAACAGGAACCAGGCGAAACATGTATTTGAGGCATTAACTAAAAGGGAAGTAGATGTGTTAAAGGAAATTGCCAAAGGAAAAAGCAATAAGGAAATTGCAAGCTCCTTATTCATCACTGAAAAAACAGTCAAAACCCATGTTTCAAACCTATTGGCAAAACTCGAATTAGCGGACCGGACACAGGCAGCCCTTTTTGCAGTCAAAAATCAGTTAGTCGACTAAAGTAGAAGAAATTTTTAATTACTCAAAATAGACTCCCAACCAATTGTTGAGAGTCCTTCATTATAAACAAAAGATGAAACTATGACATTATCGCAGGACGTCTGATCATTTCCCCTTTAACCTTGGGGTGTCCTTAAGCTCTTGAATCTTTGCCGCACCGATTCCGAACATTGACATTCTTAGTTCCATTTCCCGAATTTTCATTACTTCAACTACATCTTCCACGCTCTGGGTCGCTTCTTTCAGGATAGATCGTCCGAACCCGACAAGATCGGCCCCCAATGCGATGACTTTTGCAGCATCTAGACCTGTCTGCATTCCACCACTAGCAATCAATGAACGTTCACCAATTTCACCTCGAACCATTCTGATTGATTCCACCGTTGGAATCCCCCATTCGCTGAATGCCTCCGCAGCAACCCGCCGAATGGAGTCATTAGACCTGAATTTTTCAACCTGGCTCCAAGAAGTCCCACCGGCTCCTGCAACATCAATAAACGCAACTCCTGCATCAACTAACTTTCTAGCCGTTTGATCATCAATTCCCCATCCGACTTCTTTGACCCCGATGGGAACCTCCAGTGTTTTGCATAGTTGTTCAATCTTCTTTAATAACCCTTTAAAATTCGTATCTCCATTATCTTGAATCACTTCTTGGATACTGTTCAAATGAAGAACGAGCATATCTGCATCGGTGATCTCGATAATTCGCCTGCATTCCTCGACTCCATATCCGAAATTTAGCTGAACAGCTCCTAAGTTAGCTATGATTGGGACGCTTGGTGCATACTCCCTTACCTGAAAAGAGGAAGCATGTCCGTCACTGTCAAGCAGCGCCCGGGTTGATCCGAGTGCCAGAGCCCAACCCCTTTCCTCAGCAGCAATAGCCAAGTTTCGATTAATCGCCTCCGCAAGGCCTGTCCCACCCGTCATCGAACTGATGAGAAACGGAGTTTGGCATTCAAAGCCAAGGAATGTGGTTTTAATAGAGATTTCATCAAAATCAATTTCAGGAAGTGCATTATGAACAAACACAAGCTTCTCTAATCCAGTTGAAATTGAATCCCCCGTAACCTTCTCGTTCAGAGTAATTTGAATATGTTGAGATTTTCTTTCCTCAATTGAGTTGGCCATCACCAACACCTGCCCTTATTCTAAATTCAAAATGATCACACACTCATGTTACGCCACAGCAAACACTGTCTTAAGTCTAAAGAACCATTGTCCTATTTGGTCTGTACTTCTTCCACTGTTTGCTCTACTTCAGCACGCGTCATTTTCTCCCGACCATCCTTCAATGCTTGTAACGTTTTGTGTGCCAGAGCAAGAGGTAGACGACAAAATAAAATAATGCTTTTCCTTTTAAGAGATTTCATATACAAATCTGCTTTTGCCAAGTTTTCCTCAGCGTATTCGAATAAGTCCGCACGATTCCAACCGTCAGGAACAAAACTTACACCACGTTCGTCCAAATCTTCCTTCTGATTGCGCAAGATATTTACAGCCTGAAGTCCACGACCATAACCAATCGCTAATTCCCGATCGGTTTTTTCTCCGCCGTAATGCTCCCAAAGATCTGATAGCATCACTCCAACAAGTCCTGCAACGTAATATGTATAGTCATCCAAATCTTCACGTGTACGAATACTCCAATTTGCTTTTGACCATTTTGCCATTCCTAATGCCATCTCACCAGCAGCGTTGGTAACTATCGTCAAAGCATCCTTCGGACATGCCTGTAACCACTCTTCTAAACGAATTGTCACTTCAGGCATTTTATCTCTTATTGGTCCAAGTATTCTTAGATATTCTTCATTATCGAATGGTTGTTTAAATAAATCGCTTAACTTTGCTAAAACTGTATATTTCACATCATTGTCTATCTCTTCATGGTCTTCAATTTCATCAATCGCACGAAATACTAAATAAGCAGATGCAACCGAATACTTCAACTCTTTTTGCAAAAAAGTAATCGGAATATAAAATGTACGACTCGTCTCTTTTAGCATACGCATCGCATCTTTAGGAAACCCACTCATTTTTCAAACCTCCTATTTACAAGCCTTTAACATTCATTATACATAACATTCATGAAAGTTGGTCATTGTAAGAACTACCAAATTTAAAAGTGAGACTTTTTTTGACTAGTGGCCCTCTTTGCTTTTTTCGCTATAACTTGCTTATTTGTATTAATTATCATCGCTAATCTTATAAGAATAATTGTATTATTCCCCTAACTCATGACTTTTTTGTTCCAAAATTAGTTGAACGTCGCATGCTTTATTATATCCACTCTGATCGAGTACTTAGTAAACCTCACGCTGTTTTCCATTGATTCAGACACAGCTTGATGAAATCCTGGGGTTCGTGTCTAAATACCACTTGATTTAGACACTTCTTCTAAAAAAAACTAGCGCTCTGTCCGGATAAGTGCTTGATTCGGACACAGCATGATGAAACCTTGAAGTTCGTGTCCAAATTCACCCTTGATTAGGACCACTTGATAAAACATTGAGGTTCGTGTCCAAATACACTCTTGATTCGGACTCTTCCTCAAAATATACAAACTCTGTCTGAATATACACACCTGATTCATACACCACTTAATGAAATAATGGGATTCGTGTCAAAATACACCCATAATTCGGACTCATTCACAAAACTAATCGGACTCACTGTCCAAAATTCGGAGCTTGAGTAGGATATCCGAATTAAATCGAACTCTTTATACACTTCATTAAATCAATACACAAAAAAGACCCTTTCCACAAAAGTGAAAAGAGTCTTGAAACGCCAAAATTAACGTTTTGAGAACTGAGGTGCACGACGAGCGCCTTTAAGACCGTATTTCTTACGTTCTTTCATACGCGGATCACGTGTTAATAGTCCTGCAGATTTTAATGCTGGACGGAATTCAGGATCAGCTTGTAGCAATGCACGAGCGATACCGTGACGGATAGCGCCAGCTTGACCAGTGTATCCTCCGCCATTAACGTTAACAAGAACGTCATAATTACCTAAAGTTTCAGTAGCGTTTAGAGGTTGTTTTACAACTTCTCTTAAAGCTTCGAATGGAATATAGTCTGCAATGTCACGACCGTTGATTACGATGCGTCCGTCGCCAGGAACTAAACGTACACGTGCAACGGAGCTTTTACGACGACCAGTGCCATAATATTGTACCTGTGCCAAATTAATACCCTCCTTATTAATTAACCGCGAAGTTCGTAAACTTCAGGTTGTTGTGCTTGATGTGGATGTTCGCTTCCAGCATAAACGTGCAATTTCTTAGCCATTTGACGACCAAGTGAACCTTTTGGAAGCATTCCTTTGATTGCAAGTTCAAGCATTTTTGTTGGATAGTTTGTACGCATTTCTAATGCCGTTCTTGATTTTAAACCACCTGGGAATTGACTGTGACGGTAGTAAATCTTGTCATTTAATTTATTACCAGTTAATTCGATTTTTTCAGCATTGATGATGATTACATTATCACCAGTGTCAACATGTGGTGTGTAAGTTGGTTTGTGTTTTCCACGAAGTAATGTTGCAACTTCAGTTGATAAACGACCTAAAGTTTTGCCTGCAGCATCTACAACATACCATTTGCGCTCTATATTGCTAGCATTAGCCATAAATGTTGTACGCATGAATTTCCCTCCTAATTTCACTAACGTTTCATTTTGTATTTAATCACGATTAAAGTTCCGGGGCTTTAACGTGGTGTTTAAATATCATACTAAAATATAATATAACTTTCAGGATGTAATGTCAAGAAAATGTTACACCAGGATTAGTTGTTATAACGATCTTTCAGCTTCCTATACCCTTCCACTCTTCGTAGAAAACCTGCCAAAGGTATAATCCTTGACCTGGCGCGGTCTTTCCTGCAAGCGATCTGTCTTTTCCGGAAAGAATGGCTTCCATCATACTTGGGTCTTTTTGGCCTCTTCCGACTTCTAGTAACGTGCCTACTAATATTCTTACCATATTATATAAGAATCCATTTCCTATAAACGAAAAAATAAGTTCATCATCATGACTTTCAATATGAATCTCGTATATGGTTCGAACTTTATCTTGTACTTCCGTTTTTGAAGCACAGAAACTCGTAAAATCATGTGTGCCTAATAATCGTAATGACGCTTCTCTCATTGCATGAAGATCTATTGGAAAAGTATAATGATAAGTAAAATTACGTTTAAAAACGCAAGGCTCTTCACTCATCAACAATCGATACCGATATTCCTTCGCCTTCACATCAAAACGTGCATGAAAGTCAGGATCAACTTCCTCAACAGATCGAACCCGGATGTCTTCAGGGAGCATCGAATTTAGAGCTCGTTTCCAGCCTTCGACTGGAATAGATAATGGTGAATCAAAATGAACAACCTGTCCACGGGCATGTACAGTTGCATCTGTTCGACCAGAAGCTACTGTTTTCACCTGTTCTCCTTTATGCATTTTCTGTAAAGCAAGTTCAAAGGCAGATTGCACAGTTCGTTTATTCGGTTGTACCTGATACCCTGAAAAATGGGTTCCATCATAGGATATGATGCATTTGTACCTTCTCATTTTTCTCCTCATTATCCTCGTAGTAAAAATAAAACCACTGCCATTGCAAATAGTAAGACTAACATAAGTGTATCGAGGCCTCGCCACTGTAGCACTCGTAATTTTGTACGTCCTTCTCCGCCACGATAACCCCTTGCTTCCATCGCAATAGCCAGTTCTTCTGCCCGTTTAAATGAACTTATAAACAACGGAATTAATAAAGGAACAACCGCCTTCATGCGATCTTTTATCGGTCCACTCGTAAATTCGACCCCTCTTGCAGCTTGTGCCTTCATGATTTTCTCTGTTTCTTGCATTAATGTCGGAATAAATCGAAGTGAAATCGACATCATTAACGCAAGCTCATGTGTAGGGAGGCCGATTTTTTTAAATGGTGCTAATAAGCTTTCCATGCCATCAGTGATTTCAATCGGAGTACTTGTTAATGTTAATATTGTAGTCATAATAATTAAATATAATAGCCGTAACGAAATAAAAATCCCTTGTGTTACGCCACCTTCATAAATTTGTAGCCAACCAAAGTCGACTAATAAGTCTCCTTCTTTAGTTAAAAAAATATGAAGGATAAATGTAAAGAGAATAACCCACAAAATTGGTTTTAATCCCGACAAAATGTAGCGTAATTGAACCTTTGTTAGTAATACAATTCCTAAGGTATAAATCCCTAATAGTACATAGGTAAGAACTGAATTAGCTAAAAAGACGATAAACACATAGAAAAAAATTAATAATAGCTTTGCTCTAGGATCCATTTGGTGAATCAGAGAATGTGCAGGTATATAACGACCTATAATAATGTTCATTTCAGGACCCCCTTATCTTTAAGGGCATTTCCTACATATTGAACAATTTCATCTACCGACAGACTAGCTGCTCGCGGAATTTCAATTCCTAACTTTTCTTCGAGCAGTCCTTTTAATCTAACTGCCTCAGGGACATCTAATCCTAAATGAAGAACTTGTTCAGGTTTTGAGAATATCTCTACAGGACTTCCTTGGAATTTTATCGTTCCTTTTTCCATGACAAGTATTTGATCAGCGTAACGGGATGCATCTTCCATACTATGGGTTACAAGAACTGTTGTTAGACCGTTTTCTTTATGAAGTTTGTAAAACATCTCCATAATCTCAAACCGCCCCCTTGGGTCTAGCCCGGCAGTAGGCTCGTCCAAGACCAAAACCTGTGGGTTCATTGCCAATATTCCTGCGATCGCAACTCGCCGCATTTGTCCCCCACTTAAATCAAAGGGTGACTTCATTAAGTATTCATCAGATAGACCGACCATTTTTATGGTTTGTCTAGCTCTTTTCTTAGCTTCTTCTAATGGTACCCCAAAGTTCAGCGGTCCAAAGCAAATATCTTTCTCAACCGTTTCCTCAAAAAGTTGATGTTCGGGAAATTGGAATACAACCCCAACGTTCTTGCGTAATGACTTAAGTTTTTTTTCTTTTTGTTTGGAACTAATTGTTCGTTCTCCAATGGTGATTGATCCTGAGGTTGGCTGCAAGAGTCCATTTAAATGCTGGAGGATGGTTGATTTTCCAGAACCCGTATGACCGATTATAGCGGTGTATGAACCAGATTTGATATGTGCATTAACATCATATAAGGCTAGCATTTCAAATGGTGAACGAATCTGATAGCGATGTTCTAAATTTTCAATTGTAATGTCCATAACTCATCCACCAAGCCTTCTTCTGTTATATGATTCTTAGAGAGCGGAACACCGATTGCTCGTAGTTTTTTAGATACTTTTACAGAAAAGGGTAAATCCAAACCTATTTCTACAAGCTTATCATCTAACGCAAAAATCTCTTCAGGTTTCCCTTCTGCGAACAATTGCCCCTGGTTCATTACTATAATTCGATCGGCTCTTGCTGCTTCCTCTAAGTCATGGGTAATTGACATAACTGTAATCTGACTTTCATTTTTAATTTCTCTTATTGTTTCTAGAACCTCTGTACGACCGATTGGATCTAACATAGAGGTTGCCTCATCCAAGATGATTAAATCTGGTTGAACAGCAAGAACACCAGCAATTGCAACTCGCTGTTTTTGACCACCTGAGAGTTGGTGCGGTTCATGTTCTAGAAAATCCCTCATATTAACCATATCAATAACTCTTTCAATTCGTGAAGCCATCGTTTCTCGTGGGATCCCGTTGTTTTCCATTCCAAAAGCAATATCATCTTGTACAGTTGTTCCAACGAACTGATTATCTGGATTTTGAAAGACCATCCCAATCTTCCTTCGAAAATCCCAAATTGAATCTTCATTTAGCTGTACTCCTTCAATTGTTACTGCACCGGTTTGAGGTAACAATAACCCATTGAGAATACGTGCTAGGGTTGATTTTCCAGAACCGTTATGACCTACAATCGCAAGCCACTCTCCTTTTTGAACAGAGAATGATAGATTTTCTAGTGCGGGGCTAGCATTTTCTGCATATTGATAGCTTATCTGGTCAACGACTAAAAGGTTCTCGCCCATTCTCATCCCCCTCTACCTTCTTATCAAATACGCTAGGCGAATATCGCCTAAAACTTCTTGGTATTGCTCGAAAACACTCATTTAAAAATCCACGCCATTCGCAGACGTCTTAATTTTATTTAATCTAATCGCTATATAAAATTATTTCCATAGAAATAATATTATTTCTTAATCCAACTTACTACCTTAAAAATTATTCGTTTCTTCCTTATCTGTCAAGGGAATTAGAACGCATTATTCCTAACTTTTAGGAAAAGCGCTATACATAGTACGTTCAAATAGGATTGTAGTATACTATTTATAGATAATTCTATCTTTTTCGAAAAATAATGAATGTAAAATAAAAAGGGCTTAGACCAGTTTGAAAAACTGTCCCGCCCTTAAAAGAAAAATAAAATTAAACTAATTCAATGATAACCATTGGAGCACCGTCACCACGACGAGGTCCGATTTTCATGATACGAGTGTATCCACCTTGACGCTCTTCATAGCGAGTTGCGATGTCACTGAATAATTTTTGTAGCGCATCTTGACCAGTCTCTTCGTTTGCTACTTCATTACGGATATAAGATGCAGCTTGACGACGAGCGTGAAGGTCACCACGCTTACCTAATGTAATCATTTTTTCTACAACTGATTTTAATTCCTTCGCGCGAGCTTCAGTTGTTTCGATACGCTCGTTGATGATTAAGTCAGTAGTAAGGTCACGTAATAACGCCTTACGTTGCGCGCTTGTACGTCCTAGTTTTTGGTATGACATGAGGTATTCCCTCCTTTGTTGAATTATTATGAAAGACAAAGCATTAGATAACTAGGCTCTTGTAACAATAGACTTTCGTGATGAGAAAGATGCCTCTAATTCGCATAATTCAAACCGAGTCAGTCATCTTTACGTAAGCCTAAACCAAGCTCTTCTAGTTTAGCCTTAACTTCTTCTAAAGATTTACGACCAAGGTTACGTACCTTCATCATATCTTCTTCAGTTTTATGAGCAAGCTCTTGAACCGTATTAATTCCTGCTCTCTTTAAGCAGTTATATGAACGAACTGAGAGATCCAATTCTTCAATTGTCATCTCGAGGACTTTCTCTTTTTGATCCTCTTCTTTTTCAACCATAATTTCTGCATTTTGAGCTTCATCTGTTAATCCTACAAAAATATTTAAATGTTCTGTTAGGATTTTCGCACCTAGTGCAATCGCTTCTTTCGGACCAGTACTGCCGTCTGTCCAAACATCAAAAGTCAGTTTGTCAAAGTTCGCGACCTGTCCAACACGTGTATTTTCCACTTGGTAATTAACACGTGCAACTGGTGTATAGATGGAGTCAATCGGAATAACACCGATTGGTCGATCATCACGCTTGTTTGCATCAGCTGGAGAATATCCTCGTCCGCGCTTTGCAGTTAATCTCACACGAAAATGTGCATCCTTAGCAAGTGTTGCAATGTGTAGATCTGGGTTTAAGATTTCAACATCACTGTCATGCGTGATGTCAGAAGCTTTAACTGGACCTTCACCTTGAACATCAATCTCAAGAGTCTTCTCATCATCTGAGTAGATTTTAAGAGCTAATTTCTTCACATTTAAGATAATAGATGTTACATCTTCGACGACGCCTTCGATTGTTGAGAACTCATGCAGTACCCCATCTATTTGGATAGACGTAACAGCGGCACCAGGGAGAGAAGATAATAGGATACGACGTAAGGAGTTACCCAAAGTTGTTCCATATCCACGCTCAAGTGGCTCGACGACGAATTTACCATAATTGGCATCTTCGCTGATTTCAACCGTTTCGATTTTTGGTTTTTCAATTTCGATCATTTATAAACCCTCCTTCAAAACGTCGAAACCTCGGCTAGACCATGATCAAAGACGTCTAACCGAAATTCCCAAAAGTTAAGTTCCCTAACTGTGCACAACAACTCGATTATTCTGTAAAGAACTTATAAAGAAAACACGGCGATTTGCAAGAAATACTCACTCACGCCTTTGTTACACTTATAAGATAAGAAAGTATTTGAAGCTTCCTTACACAGTAAAAAAGTTTATCAAAACCCATTAATCCATTATAGCCATGGATAAAAAATCTTATACAGAAAAAGATCAAATATGTCTTGTCGTATTTGTAATTATGTTATACACGACGACGTTTTGGTGGGCGACATCCGTTATGTGGTACTGGAGTAACATCTTTAATAGCTGTAACTTCAAGACCAGCAGCTTGAAGAGCACGAATTGCAGCTTCACGTCCTGCACCAGGGCCTTTTACAGTTACTTCAAGAGTTCTCATACCATGTTCCATTGATGCTTTAGCAGCTGTTTCAGCAGCCATTTGTGCAGCAAATGGAGTAGACTTACGTGAACCTTTGAAACCAAGAGCACCAGCACTTGACCAAGAAATTGCATTTCCGTGTGCATCTGTAATTGTTACGATCGTATTGTTGAATGTTGAACGGATGTGTGCAACACCAGATTCAATATTCTTTTTTACACGACGTTTACGAGTATTCGTTTTACGTGCCATTATCCATTACCTCCCTTACTATTTCTTCTTGTTTGCTACAGTACGACGAGGTCCTTTACGTGTACGAGCGTTATTTTTTGTATTTTGACCTCTTACAGGTAATCCACGACGATGACGTAGACCACGGTAAGAACCAATTTCGATTAAACGTTTGATGTTAAGTGAAACTTCACGACGAAGGTCACCTTCTACTTTGTAGCGGTCAACGATGTCACGAATCTTGTTTAATTCGTCTTCAGTAAGATCGCGAACGCGAGTATCTTCAGAAACACCAGCTTCTGCAAGAATTTTTTGTGCAGTTGGACGTCCGATTCCAAAAATATATGTTAAAGATATAACCACACGTTTTTCACGCGGAATATCAACACCAGCAATACGTGCCATTTAGACGTACACCTCCTTATTAATTAGCCTTGTTTTTGTTTATGTTTTGGGTTTTCACAAATTACCATTACTTTACCTTTTCTACGAATAACTTTACACTTTTCGCAGATAGGTTTTACTGATGGTCTCACTTTCATTTTTCAAACCTCCTTGATAGTTCGGAGCGCATTTATTTAAAACGGTACGTAATCCTACCGCGAGTCAAGTCATAAGGTGATAATTCAACCGTTACCTTGTCTCCGGGTAAAATACGAATAAAGTGCATGCGAATTTTACCAGAAACATGGGCCAAAACAGTATGACCATTCTCTAATTCAACTTTAAACATTGCATTAGGTAATGTTTCAGCAACAGTACCTTCAACTTCAATTACATCGTCTTTCGCCATTGGAATGTTCTCCCTTCTTCAAATCAGTAACTTGCTCATTGACAAACTCGATACACACTAACATTGCTTTACGTTTGCCATCGACCAGTTTCCTTAATACTGCTCTGAACTTCCGGAGATACGTAATCAAAAATTAGATGAATGTTATTCTAATGAATAGGGTTTGTGCCTTACAATTTTGTTAAGATCTCATACCCTGTTTCTGTAATAGCAATCGTATGTTCAAAATGCGCACACGTTTTGCCATCGACTGTTACAACAGTCCAGTTATCTGCTAACGTCTTCACGTATCGACTACCTGCATTTACCATCGGTTCAACGGCAAGTACCATTCCTGGTTTTAAACGTGGTCCTTTATTAGGAGGACCATAATGTGGAATTTGCGGCTCCTCATGTAATTCTTTGCCCACACCGTGACCAACATATTCTCGAACGATCGAGAAATTGTTCGCTTCGACATAAACTTGGATTGCATGAGAAATATTTGAAAGACGCACACCAGGTTTTGCTTCCTCTAATCCTCGATAAAGGGATTCTTCGGTTACACTAAGAAGTTTTTGATTTTCCTTATGAATCGTACCTACAGGATATGTCCAAGCTGAGTCACCATGATAGCCATTGTATTGCGCCCCGATATCGATACTAATAATATCTCCATCTTGTAAAACGCGATCACCTGGCAAACCATGCACCAACTCTTCATTAACAGAGGTACAGATACTACCGCGAAAACCATTATACCCTTTAAAAGAAGGAATTGCATCAAATCCACGAATAAACTTTTCAGCAATTGTATCCAGTTCTTTCGTAGAAATCCCTGGAGTAATATATTGTTGTAGTTCTTGGTGCGTCAATGCGACGATCTTTCCAGCCTCGCGCATAATTTCGATTTCCCTTGGTGACTTGCAAATAATCATCTATTGTAATCCCCCAAGAAGCTCCTCTACATCACCAAAAACTTTGTTTATTTCTTGTTGCCCATTGATATTGCGAAGATATCCCTTTTCCTGATAAAAGTCAAGAAGTGGCTTTGACTGCTCGATATTTACTTGTAGACGAGTTCCAACAGTTTCCGCATTATCATCTGCACGTTGATAAAGTTCACCGCCACATTTATCACATTTACCCTCCTGAGCCGGTGGGTTAAATACTAAGTGGTAAGTAGAACCACATTCCTTACAAATTCGTCGACCAGTTAATCTCTCAAGTAAGATTTCAGAATTGACTTCAATGTTAATTACATAATCAATCTTTTTATCGAGATCAGTAAGAATTGTCTCAAGTGCTTCTGCTTGTGGAACTGTACGTGGAAATCCATCAAGTAAGAAACCATTATTGCAATCATCTTTGCTTAATCGTTCACGGACAATTCCGATCGTAACTTCATCAGGAACAAGCTCACCTTTATCCATAAAAGACTTTGCCTGAAGCCCTAGTTCTGTTCCATCTTTTATTGCAGCACGGAACATATCTCCCGTAGAGATATGAGGGATATTGTACTTTTCTACGATTTTTTCAGCTTGAGTACCTTTACCAGCACCCGGAAGCCCCATTAATACTAAGTTCAAGTGATTTGCCCCCTCAGCCTCTTTATCTTAGAGGTGCTGGGAATTGTATTCCCAGTACCTTATTTGATAAATCCTTTATAATGGCGTTTTACAAGTTGACTTTCAAGTTGCTTCATTGTCTCGAGTGCAACACCGATAACGATGAGCAAGCTCGTTCCACCAATTTGTAAAGACTCCGGTAAATTCGCAAATTTTATAAAGAATACAGGAAGAACAGAAATAGCTGCTAAGAAAATAGAACCAACAAATGTTAATCGATATAGAATTTTCGTTACATACTCTTGCGTATTTCTTCCTGGGCGAATCCCTGGAATATAACCGCCTTGCTTTTTTAAATTATCAGCCATTTGCTCAGGATTAACTTGAACAAATGTATAGAAATATGTGAACGCAATGATTAGTGCAATATATATGATCATCCCAACAGGCTGAGTATAATCAAAATATTTTTGAATCCATTCAGTTACCGCATTAGGACCAAAGAACGAAGCAATCGTTGGTGGTGTAATAATGAAGGAAACTGCAAAGATTACAGGAATAACACCAGCCGCATTTACTTTTAAAGGTAAATGAGTAGAGTGACCTCCAACCGGGCTATTAGCAGCTAATCGCTTTGCATATTGGATTGGAATTTTTCGTAAAGCTTGTTGTACGAATATTACACCTACAACCACAGCTATAACGGCAATTAACAATAATACAACAGTAATGATACGTAAGAATAATTGGTCTCCAGCATCTTCAAACTGTTGTACATAGTATTGATTTACAGCCGTAGGAATTCCGGCAACAATACCAGCAAAGATAATAATTGAAATTCCGTTACCAACACCTTTAGCTGTAATCTGTTCACCTAACCACATTAAAAATGCTGTTCCGGCAGTAAGAACTACAGCAATTAGCAGGTAAGTACCTATGTTTGGATTTTCAATTAACATCCCGTTTGACATATTGTTAAAACCGTATGACATACCTAATGCTTGGATAAAACCGAGCACGATCGTGCCATAACGAGTAAATTGTGCCAATTTACGACGTCCAACTTCTCCTTGCTTAGACCATTCCGTAAATTTAGGAACAACGTCCATTTGCAACAATTGAATAATAATTGAAGCAGTAATGTAAGGCATGATCCCCATTGCAAGGATTGAGAAGTTAAACAATGCTCCACCACCAAATGTATTTAAAAGGCCAAACGCTGTATTGCTATCAGTCGCTTTTAAAACATCGGCATTTACATTTGGTACTGGAATAAAGGTGCCGATTCGAAATACTACTAACATTAGTAAGGTGAATATAATCTTGTTTCTTATATCACCAACGCGCATAAAATTGGAGATTGTTTGAAACATTAAATCACCTCAGTTTTTCCGCCAGCAGCTTCAATAGCTTGTTGAGCAGTAGAGGAGAATTTGTGAGCTCTAACTGTTAGCTTTTTGTCAAGAGTACCTTTTCCAAGGATCTTAACACCAGCATTAAGTTTACTTACAACGCCAGTTTCAATTAAAAGTTCAGGTGTAACTTCTGTTCCGTCTTCGAAACGGTTTAATGTTTCTAGGTTAACAATTGCAAAGTCTTTGCGATTGATGTTTGTAAAACCACGTTTTGGTAAGCGTTGGAATAGAGGGGTTTGACCACCTTCAAATCCAGGACGAACACCGCCACCAGAACGCGCTTTTTGACCTTTATGACCTTTACCAGATGTTTTACCATTACCTGAACCAGTTCCACGTCCTACACGATTACGTGTTTTACGAGAACCTTCAGCCGGTTGTAATTCATGAAGTTTCATTTGGGCACCTCCTTATTTCAGAAAAAAATTCGATTATTGTTCTTTAACCGTAACTAGGTGAGCAACTTTATTAATCATACCGCGAATCGCAGCATTATCATCATGAACAACAGTTTGATGTAATTTTTTCAATCCAAGAGTACGAACAGTTACACGTTGGTCTTCAGGACGTCCAATGACACTGCGAGTGAGGGTGATTTCTAATTTCTTTGACATGTGTTTTCCCTCCTATCCTAACAGTTCTTCTACTGATTTACCACGTAACTTAGCTACTTCTTCAGCACGCTTTAATTGAGTTAATCCTTCTATTGTAGCACGAATCATATTTACAGGAGTATTTGTTCCTAATGATTTAGAAAGGATATCACCGATACCAGCAAGTTCTAATACCGCACGAACTGGTCCACCAGCGATAACTCCAGTACCTTCAGATGCAGGTTTTAATAGTACTTCACCTGCTCCAAACTGACCAATTACTTGGTGAGGAATTGTTGTTCCAACCATTGGTACAGAAACAAGATTCTTTTTAGCATCTTCAATTGCTTTACGAATTGCATCTGGAACTTCTTGAGCTTTACCAGTTCCAAAACCAACATGTCCGTTCTTATCACCGACAACAACTAGTGCTGCAAAGCGGAAACGACGACCACCTTTAACAACTTTAGCTACACGGTTAACGGTAACTACGCGTTCTTCAAGTTCTAATTTATTTGGATCAATGCGACGCATCTATAATGTCCCTCCTTTTTTATTAAAATTGTAATCCAGCTTCACGAGCAGCATCTGCTAGTGCTTTAACACGTCCGTGATATAGGTAACCTCCGCGGTCGAATACAACCTCTTTGATTCCTTTTTCAATTCCGCGTTTTGCAACTAGTTCTCCAACCTTTGTAGCTGCATCTACGTTACCAGCACCTTCAACAGAAAGTTCTTTATCTAATGTAGAAGCACTTGCGATTGTTACTGAGTTCACATCATCGATTAATTGAGCGTAAATGTGTTTATTTGAGCGGAACACATTTAGGCGAGGACGAGTAGCAGTTCCTGAAACACGAGAACGAACACGAGCATGTCTTTTTCTACGAACTGCATTTTTATCCTGTTTCGTAATCATTTACGTCTCTCCTTTCTTTTACCTAAAAAGGCTTACTTCGCAGTTTTACCTTCCTTACGACGTACAAATTCACCTTCGTAGCGAATACCTTTTCCTTTATAAGGCTCAGGCGGACGTACACCACGAATATTAGCAGCTAACGCTCCAACACGTTCTTTATCGATACCTTTAACAACGATCTTTGTGTTAGAAGGTACATCGATTTCTACACCAGCCTCTGGAACGATTTCCACTGGATGAGAATATCCAACGTTTAGAACAAGTTTGTTACCAGATTTTTGAGCACGGTATCCGACCCCGATTAGCTCTAAACCTCTTTCATAACCTTTGGATACACCTTCAACCATGTTCCCTAAAAGACTACGAGTTGTACCGTGAAGAGCACGGTGTTCTTTATTATCAGTTGGGCGAGTAACGTTAATTACGTTCTCTTCAACATTGATTTGCATATCAGGATGGAAAGCACGAGTTAACTCGCCCTTTGGTCCCTTAACAGTAGCAGTATTACCGTTGAATGTTACAGTAACACCTGATGGTATTTCGATTGGTTTTTTACCAATACGTGACATGTACTACACCTCCATTCTTTTCAAGCTATTACCAAACGTAAGCTAATACTTCTCCGCCGGCTTGCTTTTGACGAGCTTCTTTATCAGTTAACACACCTTGTGAAGTTGAAACGATCGCGATTCCTAAACCGTTTAACACACGTGGTACTTCGTTAGATTTTGCATAAACACGTAGACCAGGCTTACTAATACGCTTAAGACCAGTAATTACGCGCTCATTGTTTGCACCGTACTTTAAGAAGATACGGATAATACCTTGTTTATCATCCTCAATATATTCAACGTCACGAACGAAACCTTCACGCTTTAGAATTTCGGCGATTTCCCTTTTGATATTAGATGCAGGGATTTCAAGTTTCTCATGACGAACCATGTTCGCATTTCGGATGCGAGTAAGCATATCTGCAATTGGATCTGTCATCACCATAGTATTTTTACCTCCTTCCCAATTCGGGGTTTACCAACTTGCTTTTTTTACACCAGGAATTTGACCCTTATAAGCTAGTTCACGGAAACAAATACGGCATAATTTAAATTTACGTAATACAGAGTGTGGACGGCCGCAACGTTCGCAACGAGTGTACTCTTGTACTTTAAATTTCTGTGTGCGTTTTTGTTTCGCAATCATTGATTTCTTAGCCACGTTTTCGCCTCCTTTACTTTTGGAACGGCATACCGAACGCTGTTAATAACTCACGAGCTTCTTCGTCAGTATTTGCAGTTGTTACGATAACGATATCCATACCACGAACTTTACTTACTTTATCGTAATCAATTTCAGGGAAAATTAATTGTTCTTTTACACCTAAAGTGTAGTTACCACGGCCATCAAAAGATTTCTTTGATACACCACGGAAGTCACGTACACGAGGAAGTGAGATAGAAACAAGCTTATCTAAGAAATCATACATACGTTCACCACGTAATGTAACTTTAGCACCGATTGGCATACCTTCACGAAGACGGAAACCAGCGATAGATTTCTTAGCTCTAGTTACAACTGGCTTTTGACCACTTAGAGCTGCTAACTCCTCTACTGCGTTATCTAATACTTTAGAGTTTTGAACTGCGTCACCAACACCCATGTTGATCACGATTTTTTCTACTTTCGGAACCTGCATAACAGACTTATAGTTAAACTTGCTCATTAGAGCAGGTGTAATTTCTTTTTGAAATTTTTCTTTTAGGCGGTTCATGTAAGTACCTCCTTTCTTTGTTTACTATTTATCTAAAACTTCACCAGATTTTTTTGCTACACGTACCTTTTTGCCATCAACATCTTTGTAACCAACACGTGTTGGAGTACCAGATTTAGGATCTAATGGCATTACATTTGATACATGAATAGGTGCCTCTTGGCTAATGATTCCACCTTGTGGATTCACTTGAGACGGTTTTGAGTGTTTCTTTACGATATTAACGCCTTCTACAAGAACACGGTCTTTCTTAGGGTAGCTTTCAAGGATCACACCTTGTTTACCTTTATCTTTACCTGAAATAACCTGTACCTTGTCACCCTTTTTTACATGCATCTATTTCGCACCTCCTTAAAGGCTAGTCGATTTCGAATTATAATACTTCTGGAGCTAATGAAACAATTTTCATAAAGTTGCTATCACGTAATTCACGTGCCACAGGACCGAAGATACGAGTTCCACGTGGACTCTTGTCATCACGGATTATAACGCAGGCATTTTCGTCAAAACGGATGTAAGTACCGTCATTACGACGCACACCACGCTTAGTACGTACGATTACAGCTTTAACAACATCACCTTTTTTAACAACGCCACCTGGTGTTGCTTGTTTTACTGTACATACGATAACATCACCAATATTTGCTGTTTTACGACCTGAACCACCTAATACTTTAATAGTTAGTACTTCACGTGCTCCAGAATTGTCAGCAACTTTCAAACGAGTTTCTTGTTGAATCATTCATGAAACCTCCCTTCGGATTATTGATTGATCCGAACAATATATATTTAGATAATAACTGCTTTTTCTACTACTTCAACAAGACGGAAGCGTTTTGTAGCAGATAATGGGCGAGTCTCCATAATTCTAACGATGTCGCCGATTTTCGCAACATTGTTTTCATCATGTGCTTTGAATTTTTTAGAATACTTTACGCGTTTACCGTAAAGAGAATGTTTCTTATAGGTTTCTACTAGAACAGTTACTGTTTTATCCATTTTGTCAGATACAACACGTCCAGTGTAGACTTTACGTTGGTTACGTTCACTCACTATCGTAGACCTCCTTCCTGGTTATCGATTATTTACGACCGATTTCTCTTTCGCGGACTACTGTCTTCATACGAGCGATTGATTTACGTACTTCACGAATACGTGCAGTATTCTCAAGTTGGCCAGTAGCTAATTGAAAGCGAAGGTTAAATAACTCTTCTTTTAATGATTTTACTTTTTGTTCTATTTCGGCAGTGGTAAGGTCACGGATTTCATTAGCTTTCATTTGATTCACCACCAATTTCTTCACGTTTTACGAACTTAGTTTTAACTGGTAGCTTATGAGATGCTAGGCGTAGAGCTTCACGAGCGATCTCTTCAGATACACCAGCAATTTCAAACATAACTTTACCAGGTTTAACAACAGCTACCCATCCTTCAGGAGCACCTTTACCGGAACCCATACGTACTTCTAGAGGTTTTGCTGTATATGGTTTTGATGGGAAAATTTTAATCCAAACTTTACCGCCACGTTTCATATAACGTGTCATCGCGATACGAGCAGCTTCGATTTGACGGTTTGTAATCCAAGATGCTTCTTGAGCTTGTAAACCGTATTCTCCGAAATGTACTTCAGTACCACCTTTTGCTTGACCACGCATCTTTCCACGGTGTTCTCTGCGGTATTTAACACGTTTTGGTAATAACATATTATTTTCCTCCTTCCACAGTCTTCTTCTTAGTAGGAAGGACTTCTCCACGATAGATCCATACTTTTACGCCGATCTTTCCATAAGTTGTATCAGCTTCAGCAGTACCATAGTCGATATCTGCACGAAGTGTATGAAGTGGAACTGTACCTTCACTGTAGTGTTCTGCACGAGCGATATCAGCTCCGCCTAAACGACCTGAAGTTTGTGTCTTGATACCTTGAGCACCAGCACGCATAGCACGTTGGATAGCTTGCTTTTGTGCACGACGGAATGAAACACGATTTTCTAATTGACGAGCAATATTTTCAGCTACTAGAGTTGCGTCAACATCAGCTTTTTTGATTTCAAGGATGTTGATGTGTACTCTCTTGCCAGTTAATTGGTTTAATGCTTTACGAAGTGCTTCAACTTCAGTACCACCTTTACCAATAACCATACCTGGTTTTGCAGTATGGACAGTAACGTTAATACGATTAGCTGCACGTTCGATCTCAATTTTTGATACAGAAGCATCACTTAAACGTTTTGCGATATATTCGCGAACTTTAAGGTCTTCATGTAATAAATCTGCATAGTCTTTACCTGCGTACCATTTTGACTCCCAATCACGAATGATGCCGACACGCAGTCCGACTGGATTAACTTTTTGACCCACTACTTATCCCTCCTTCTTTTCTGATACCACGATTGTAATGTGGCTAGTGCGCTTATTGATCTGACTAGCACGTCCCATAGCTCTTGGACGGAATCTTTTTAATGTTGGACCTTCATTTACATATGCTTCAGTAATAACTAAGTTATTAGCATCCATTTCGTAGTTATGCTCTGCATTCGCAATCGCAGAATTTAATACCTTTTCTACAACAGGAGAAGCAGCCTTTGGTGTGTGTCGTAGGATCGCGATTGCTTCACCTACTTGCTTGCCTCGAATTAAATCTGCTACTAAACGAACTTTACGAGGAGCAATACGAACTGTTCTCGCAACAGCTTTAGCTTGCATAGATAATCCTCCTCTCATTAACGTCTTGTTTTCTTATCGTCACTTGCGTGGCCTTTGTAAGTACGAGTTGGTGCGAATTCACCAAGTTTATGACCTACCATATCTTCAGTAACATAGACTGGTACATGTTTACGACCATCATATACCGCAATTGTATGACCGATGAATTGAGGGAAAATCGTTGAACGACGTGACCAAGTTTTAATAACTTGTTTCTTCTCAGATCCATTTTGATTTTCAACCTTTTTCATTAAGTGGTCATCTACAAAAGGTCCTTTTTTCAAACTGCGTCCCATAAGTGAACCTCCCTTCGTGATTGACCTACGGTTCCGATGAACCGTAGCACAATCCCGTTATTTTTTACGACGACGTACGATAAATTTATCTGATTTGTTTTTCTTCTTACGAGTCTTGAATCCAAGAGTTGGTTTACCCCATGGAGTCATAGGTGACTTACGTCCGATTGGTGCTTTACCTTCACCACCACCGTGTGGGTGATCGTTAGGGTTCATAACAGATCCACGAACTGTTGGGCGTTTACCTAACCAGCGTGAACGACCTGCTTTACCAATGTTAACTAGTTCATGTTGTTCGTTACCAACTTGACCTACTGTCGCGCGGCAAGTAGCTAGAATCATGCGAACTTCACCTGAATTCAAACGAACTAGAACATATTTACCTTCTTTACCAAGTACTTGTGCAGAAGTTCCAGCTGAACGAACTAATTGTCCACCTTTACCAGGCTTTAATTCGATGTTGTGGATTACTGTACCTACTGGAATGTTAACTAATGGAAGTGCATTACCTACTTTGATGTCAGCGTCTGATCCTGACACTACCTCCATACCTACTTTTAGGTTTTTAGGAGCAAGAATGTAACGTTTTTCTCCATCTGCATAGTTAATTAAAGCAATATTTGCTGAACGGTTTGGATCATATTCGATCGTAACAACGCGTCCTGGTATACCATCTTTATCGCGTTTAAAGTCAATTACACGATATTGACGCTTATGTCCGCCAGCTTGATGACGTACTGTGATTTTACCTTGGTTATTACGTCCACCTTTTTTGTGTAAAGGCGCAAGTAATGATTTCTCTGGTCTGTCAGTAGTGATTTCAGCGAAGTCTAATGTTGTCATACCACGACGACCGTTAGAGGTTGGTTTATATTTTTTAATCGCCATCTCTATTTCCCTCCTTCTCTATAAAATTAAACTTCAAAGAATTCGATTTCTTTGCTATCTGCAGTTAACTTAACGATTGCTTTTCTGCGACGATTTGTATATCCACTGTAACGTCCTACACGCTTGAACTTACCTTTGTAGTTCATGATGTTTACTTTTTCAACTGTCACACCGAAAATTTGCTCAATAGCATCTTTAACTTCGGTTTTATTAGCTTTCACGTCAACATCAAATGTGTATTTTTTTTCAGCCATAAGGTCTGATGAACGTTCAGTAATAACAGGGCTCTTAATAATATCACGAGGATCTTTCATTATGCGAGCACCTCCTCTACTTTTTCCACCGCAGCTTTAGTAATCACAAGCTTATCATGGTTAAGAACATCAAGAACATTTACTCCATTTGCAACAACAACTGTTACTCCAGGAATGTTACGTGCTGAAAGTTCTACTGCTTCGTTTGCATCTGCAGTTACGATTAACGCTTTACGATCAACGTTTAATCCTTTCAGTACCGCAACCATTTCTTTTGTTTTAGGAGTTTCTAATACTAGATTGTCTAATACTAGAATGTTTTCCTCTAACACCTTAGTAGATAATGCTGATTTGATCGCTAAACGGCGTACTTTTTTAGGTAATTTGTAGCTATAGCTTCTTGGAGTTGGACCAAATACTGTTCCACCGCCACGCCATTGTGGTGAACGAATAGAACCTTGACGAGCACGACCAGTACCCTTTTGACGCCATGGTTTACGTCCTCCGCCAGCTACTTCAGAACGGATTTTTGTTTTGTGAGTTCCTTGACGTAAGGAAGCTCTTTGCATAATTACTGCATCGAATAATACTTGTTTATTTGGTTCAACACCGAATACAGAATCGTTTAATTCGATTTCTCCTACAGCTGAACCGGATTGGTTATACAATGATACTTTAGGCATTCAAATGTCCTCCTTTCCTAGTAAATTATTTTACTTTTACAGCACTTTTTACTGTAATAACTGATTTTCTCGCACCAGGTACATTACCTTTTACTAGAAGAAGATTACGTTCTGTATCTACTTTCACGATCTCTAAGTTTTGTACTGTGATACGGTCCCCACCCATACGACCAGGTAGAAGTTTGTTTTTGAATACACGGTTTGGAGCTACAGGTCCCATTGAACCAGGACGACGGTGATAACGTGAACCGTGACTCATAGGTCCGCGAGATTGTCCGTGGCGCTTGATCGCACCTTGGAATCCTTTACCTTTTGAAATTCCTGTTACATCTACAATATCTCCCTCTGCGAAGATATCAACTTTGACTTCCTGACCAACTTCAAACTCATCTAAGTTAACTCCACGTAATTCACGTACGAAGCGCTTAGGTGCAGTATTTGCTTTTGCAGCATGACCCTTTTCAGGTTTGTTTGAAAGCTTTTCTCTCTTATCATCAAAACCGATTTGAACAGCTTCATATCCATCAGTTTCAACTGATTTCTTTTGAAGAACTACGTTCGGAGAAGCTTCGATTACAGTTACAGGGATAAGCTCACCGTTACCTACAAATACTTGAGTCATACCAATTTTTCTTCCTAAGATTCCTTTGGTCATTAGTCACACCTCCTAATATATTTACAATTTATTTCAGTTTAAAATTAAAGTTTAATTTCAATGTCAACACCAGATGGTAAATCCAAACGCATTAATGAATCAACAGTTTGTGGTGTTGGGTTAACGATGTCGATTAAGCGTTTATGTGTACGCATTTCGAATTGTTCACGAGAATCTTTATACTTGTGAACAGCACGAAGAATCGTATAAACAGACTTCTCAGTTGGAAGTGGTATTGGACCAGATACAGCTGCTCCAGAACGTTTTGCTGTTTCTACGATTTTTTCTGCAGATTGATCAAGAATTCTGTGATCATAAGCTTTTAAACGAATACGAATTTTTTGTTTTGCCATTATTTTCCCTCCTTTATCGCCTACTTTTAAAATAGACCTTCTCCGTGGAAATTTCCTTACACTCGCCATGGCAAAGCGGCCGGGTGTATCAGCAACCTTCCACATCATCGCAGTCAAAGACCAACATTGACTATTATACAGAAACCAAATACGAAATGCAACATAAATCTTTGTTTTATGCATGTCTTTCGCACTTTTTCAATTATACACACCATCAGTATACATTTCAACAAAAGTCCCAATATATTTTTACGTTAGATTTTGGAAACTAATCTGCTGTGAGTTTCTTCTATTATATATAGAATATATTTCACAAAAAAACAGGCGGAATCATCCGCCTGTTTTCTAAACATATTGGAATTATTACTCTTGGATTGAAGCAACAACGCCAGCGCCTACTGTACGTCCACCTTCACGAATAGAGAACTTAGTTCCTTCTTCGATCGCAACTGGAGCGATTAGTTCAACAGTCATTTCGATGTTGTCGCCAGGCATTACCATTTCTACACCTTCTGGAAGATTACAAATTCCAGTTACATCAGTTGTACGGAAGTAGAACTGAGGACGGTAGTTTGAGAAGAATGGAGTGTGACGTCCACCTTCTTCTTTTGATAATACGTAAACTTCAGCTTTGAACTTTGTGTGTGGCTTGATTGTACCTGGCTTAGCAAGTACTTGACCACGTTGGATTTCTTCACGAGCAACACCACGAAGTAGTGCACCGATGTTGTCACCAGCTTCAGCATAATCAAGAAGCTTACGGAACATTTCAACACCTGTTACAGTTGTTGATTTTGGTTCTTCAGTTAAACCGATGATTTCTACTACGTCACCAACTTTAACTTGTCCACGCTCAACACGACCTGTAGCAACTGTACCACGACCAGTGATTGAGAATACATCCTCAACTGGCATCATGAATGGCTTTTCAGTGTCACGAGTTGGAGTTGGAACATACTCGTCAACAGCTGCCATTAATTCGATAATTTTTTCTTCCCACTCAGCTTCTCCTTCAAGAGCTTTAAGAGCAGAACCTTTGATTACAGGAATGTCGTCACCAGGGAATTCATATTCAGAAAGAAGGTCACGTACTTCCATTTCTACTAATTCTAATAATTCTTCGTCGTCTACCATGTCACATTTGTTCATGAATACAACAAGGTAAGGTACACCTACTTGACGAGAAAGAAGGATGTGTTCACGAGTTTGTGGCATTGGGCCGTCAGCTGCAGAAACAACTAGGATACCGCCGTCCATTTGAGCAGCACCAGTGATCATGTTCTTAACATAGTCAGCGTGTCCTGGGCAGTCAACGTGTGCATAGTGACGGTTGTCAGTTTCATACTCAACGTGTGCAGTTGAGATTGTGATTCCACGCTCACGCTCTTCTGGAGCACCATCGATTTGATCATAAGCCATTGCAGTACCTTTACCGCTTCTTTTAGCAAGAACAGCTGTAATAGCTGCTGTTAAAGTTGTTTTACCATGGTCAACGTGTCCAATTGTACCAATATTAGCATGTGGTTTCGAACGGTCAAATTTCTCTTTTCCCATTTGAAAAGCCTCCTTAAGTATTAGTTATTTTTATATTAAGTATGATATCCCGAAAGTGAGTTTGTCCCACTTTCGAGGCCTACATAAGTAGTTATACTTGATGTAAAGGCGAAAATCAATTATTCACCTTTATTTTTTTTGATAATTTCTTCAGAAATTGATTTTGGTACTTCTTCATAATGATCGAAGTGCATTGTGAATACCCCACGACCTTGTGTGTTTGAACGTAAAGAAGTAGCATAACCAAACATTTCAGATAGTGGAACCATCGCACGTACTACTTGCGCATTACCGCGTGCTTCCATACCTTCAACACGTCCACGACGAGATGTGATACCACCCATAATGTCTCCCATGTATTCCTCAGGAATAACAACTTCAACCCTCATAACAGGTTCAAGAATTACAGGCTGACATTTTGATGCAGCGTTCTTAAGTGCCATTGAAGCGGCAATTTTAAACGCCATTTCACTTGAGTCAACATCATGGTATGAACCATCATAAAGTTTAGCTTTAATATCAACTAATGGATAACCGGCTAAAACCCCTCTATCAAGAGCGTCTTCAAGACCAGCTTGTACAGCAGGAATATATTCACGTGGAACTACCCCACCAACAATTGCGTTTTCAAATTCAAAACCTTTACCTTCTTCGTTCGGTGAGAACTCGATCCAAACGTGTCCGTATTGTCCGCGTCCACCAGATTGACGAGCGAATTTACCTTCAACCTGTGCAGATTGACGGAAAGTTTCACGGTAAGCAACTTGTGGAGCACCAACATTAGCTTCTACTTTGAATTCACGCTTCATACGATCTACTAGGATGTCTAAGTGTAACTCACCCATACCTGCGATGATCGTTTGACCTGTTTCTTGATCAGTATGTGCTCTAAATGTTGGATCTTCTTCTTGAAGTTTTTGTAAAGCTGTAGACATTTTATCTTGGTCAGCTTTTGATTTTGGCTCAACTGAAAGTTGAATAACTGGTTCTGGGAAAGTCATAGATTCAAGAATTACTAAATCTTTCTCATCACATAATGTATCACCAGTTGTAGTATCTTTTAATCCTACAGCTGCAGCAATATCCCCTGCAAAAACAGTTGAAATTTCCTGACGGCTATTCGCATGCATTTGAAGGATACGACCGATACGCTCACGCTTGCCTTTAGTTGAGTTTTGTACATATGATCCAGAATTTAATGTACCTGAATATACACGGAAGAATGTTAATTTACCAACAAATGGGTCAGTCATTACTTTAAACGCAAGAGCTGAGAATGGCTCACTGTCGTCTGAATGACGTTCAACTTCTTCACCTGTATCTGGCAGGTGACCTTGGATAGATGCAACATCTGTTGGAGCAGGTAGGTAATCGATAACCGCATCAAGTACTTTTTGAACACCTTTGTTCTTGAACGCAGTACCACATGTTACCGGGTAGAATTCTACCTTAAGTGTAGCTGTACGAATAGCTGCACGTAATTCCTCGTTAGAGATTTCTTCTCCACCAAGGTATCTTTCCATCAAATCTTCATCTAATTCCGCAACTGCTTCTACAAGCTTTTCGCGATATTCGTTTGCTTGGTCTTGATATTCTTCAGGAATTTCACCTACTTCGATATCAGTACCTAGGTCATTACCATAAAATGTTGCATTCATTTCAACAAGGTCAATGATACCTCTGAATTGATCTTCTGCACCAATTGGTAATTGGATTGGATGTGCATTCGCTTGAAGGCGATCATGCAATGTGCTAACAGAGTATAAGAAGTCAGCACCAATCTTGTCCATTTTGTTTACGAATACAATACGTGGAACACCATAAGTTGTAGCTTGTCTCCAAACAGTTTCAGTTTGAGGCTCAACTCCTGATTGTGCATCAAGAACTGTTACAGCACCATCAAGTACACGAAGTGAACGTTCAACCTCAACTGTGAAGTCTACGTGTCCTGGTGTGTCGATGATGTTAACGCGGTGATTCTTCCATTGTGCAGTAGTTGCTGCAGAAGTAATCGTAATACCACGTTCTTGTTCTTGCTCCATCCAGTCCATTTGTGAAGCACCTTCATGTGTTTCACCGATTTTATGAATTTTACCAGTATAATAAAGGATACGCTCAGTTGTTGTTGTTTTACCAGCATCAATGTGAGCCATGATACCAATATTACGAGTCTTTTCTAAGGAGAACTCTCTTGCCATTTGGGTCTTTCTCCTTCCTAATGTTTAAGTATGATTTTTTTATTGTAAGAATGGCTCTGTTAATCTACTTAACAGAGCTGTTTAATTTAAAGGCCTTTATCGTAGTTATAATTTAATCCAGCAAAAGCTGAATCAAATTATTACCAACGGTAGTGAGCAAATGCTTTATTTGCTTCTGCCATTTTGTGAGTATCTTCACGTTTCTTAACTGATGCACCAGAGTTGTTAGCTGCATCAAGAATTTCGTTAGCTAAACGCTCTTCCATTGTTTTTTCTCCACGAAGACGAGCGTAGTTTACTAACCAACGTAAACCTAGAGTAGTACGACGGTCAGGGCGAACTTCAACAGGAACTTGATAGTTTGCACCACCTACACGACGTGCTCTTACTTCTAGTACAGGCATGATGTTTTTAAGTGCTTGTTCAAACACTTCCATAGCATCTTTACCTGAACGTTGTTGAACTAGTTCAAACGCATTATATAAAATCGCTTGTGATTTACCTCTTTTTCCATCAACCATCATTTTGTTGATTAAGCGAGTTACAAGCTTAGAATTATAAATTGGATCTGGTAATACATCTCTTTTAGTAACAGGTCCTTTACGAGGCATTAATATTTCCTCCTTTCAATCTTAAATATGTTAGTCTATTATTTCTTAGCTGCTTTTGGTCTCTTAGTACCATATTTAGAACGACCTTGCATACGGTTATTAACACCAGCAGTGTCAAGTGCACCACGAACGATGTGATAACGTACCCCTGGTAAGTCCTTAACACGTCCACCACGAATTAGTACAACACTGTGCTCTTGTAAGTTGTGACCAATTCCTGGGATGTAAGCAGTAACCTCAATTCCGTTCGTTAAACGTACACGAGCATACTTACGAAGTGCTGAGTTTGGCTTCTTAGGAGTCATAGTACCAACACGTGTACAAACACCACGCTTTTGAGGTGAAGTTGCATTAGTTTGTGACTTTTTGAAGCTGTTGTAACCTTTATTTAATGCTGGAGAGTCGGATTTTTGAACTTTGCTTTCGCGACCCTTACGAATTAATTGGTTAATTGTAGGCATTATTTGTTTCCTCCCTTCTTCTTTCATCAAGACCACATATCCAGGTGGTTCATTTTTTTACAAAAAACAAAGTTCTTGTAGATTCATTCCTCCACAAAAACAGTTTTTAATTAATTATCGCAACAGTAGAAGCTCCTACCTCGATTCCACATGCTTTTCCTAGCCTCTTCATCGAGTCTACCTTTGATATCGGAATTTGTTGTGCTTCGGCTAATTGTAATACTTTATTGATCACACGCCGATCAGCATCCTCTGCTACAACAATCTCTGTTACCATATCAGCTTGGATTGCTTTTACTGCCTGCTTAGTACCTATAATAATCTTCTTTGCCTGTGATACTTTTTCATAAGACATCTAAAATATCCTCCAAAGTAACAGGTTTTAAGGAGCACCTTAGATATATTAACACCCTAAGAGAGGGATGTCAACTACAAGTAAATAAAATTATTTGGGCTTGTAGTAGACATCCGTGATCTTAGATATGCTCTTCTAACCTTTATTCAACACCAACAGTGTCTTCTTCTTGCTCTACAACTAC
The DNA here is from genome assembly GCF_059415045.1 of Ferdinandcohnia sp. SAFN-114. Classification (NCBI taxonomy): domain Bacteria; kingdom Bacillati; phylum Bacillota; class Bacilli; order Caryophanales; family Bacillaceae; genus Ferdinandcohnia; species Ferdinandcohnia sp. SAFN-114. The sequence continues at coordinate 37,543 of NZ_JBPFDQ010000020.1, forward strand.
CGGTTCTGCTCGTCGATAACGATTCATACCAGTACCTGCAGGAACAAGTTTACCAATAATTACATTCTCTTTTAGTCCTAGTAACTCATCACGTTTTCCTTTAATTGCAGCATCAGTTAGGACACGAGTTGTCTCTTGGAATGACGCAGCAGAAAGGAACGAATCAGTTTCAAGTGAAGCTTTAGTAATACCTAGAAGTACCGGTCTACCAGTAGCAGGAGCTTTACCTTCAAGTAATACCTTAGTGTTGGCATCCGTGAACTGATGTATATCAAGTAATGAACCTGGTAATACATCTGTCTCGCCTGCATCAGTAACCCTAACCTTACGAAGCATTTGTCTTACCATCACTTCGACGTGCTTGTCACCAATTTCAACACCCTGCATACGATATACTTTTTGAACTTCTTTTAAGAGGTATTCCTGAACAGCAGTTGTATTAGTAACCTTTAATAATTCTTTCGGATCAACAGAACCTTCCGTTAACACCTGACCACTTTCAACTTGTTGACCTTCAGCGACCTTCAAACGAGCGCCATATGGTGCGGTGTAAGAACGAGATTCTACGTCACCTTGGATTACAACTTCTTGCTGTCTGTCTTTTATTTCATTAATCGCGGTAACAATACCGTTGATTTCTGTGATAACAGCTTGACCTTTTGGATTTCTCGCTTCAAATAGTTCTTGAATACGAGGTAAACCTTGAGTTATATCGTCTCCTGCAACCCCACCGGTATGGAATGTACGCATTGTAAGCTGTGTTCCCGGTTCACCGATTGATTGTGCTGCAATGATACCAACTGCCTCACCAACTTCAACCTCTGATCCAGTTGCTAGGTTACGGCCATAACATTTTTTACATACGCCGTGGCGTGTGTTACATGTGAACGCAGAGCGAATCGTAACTTCTTCAACACCAGCATCAACAATTATTTTTGCGATATCTTCTGTAATTAGTTCGTTTTCCGCTACTAACACTTCATTTGTTTCAGGATGAACAACTTTCTTTCTTGCATAACGGCCATTGAGACGCTCTTCTAGAGGTTCGATAATTTCAGTTCCCTCTTTTAAAGAGCTCACAAGTAAGCCACGATCTGTACCACAGTCGTCCTCACGTACAATTACATCTTGTGCTACGTCTACTAGACGTCTTGTTAGGTAACCAGAGTCAGCGGTCTTAAGGGCAGTATCTGCAAGACCTTTACGAGCACCATGCGTAGAAATAAAGTACTCTAGTACCGTTAGACCTTCACGGAAACTAGATTTAATCGGAAGTTCAATGATACGACCAGCCGGGTTCGCCATAAGTCCACGCATACCAGCTAACTGTGTAAAGTTAGATGCGTTACCACGGGCACCGGAATCACTCATCATGAAGATTGGGTTGCGCTTATCAAGTGAAGCCATTAGCTTACCTTGAATTGTATCTTTTGCCGCACTCCAGATTGAGATAACTCGGTCATAACGCTCATCTTCTGTAATTAAACCACGTCTAAATTGTTTTAGTACGTTATCAACCTTTGATTGTGCCGTCGCTAAAATCTCTTCTTTTTCAGCTAATACAACAATGTCTGCTACACCAACAGTGATTCCAGCTTTTGTTGAATACTTAAATCCAAGATCTTTCATGCGATCAAGCATTTTAGAGGTTTCAGTAATTTTAAAACGTTTAAAGATTTCAGCAATAATATTACCGAGTATTTTCTTCTTGAATGGATCTATCTGTTCTAGATTTTGAATTAGTTCTTTAACATTCGCACCTTTAGGAACAAAATATTTTTCAGGTGTTTTCACTTCAAGGTTTGTTTTTGTAGGTTCGTTAATATACGGGAATGACTTTGGTAAAATCTCATTAAAAATCAACTTACCTACTGTTGTCATTAGCAACATGTTATTCTGTTCTTCTGTAAATGTTGGGTTCTTTAAGGAACTAGCATGAACCGCAACTCTTGTATGAAGATGCACATACCCATTCTGATAAGCAAGAATAGCTTCATTCGTATCCTTGAATACCATTCCTTCACCTACTGCGCCGGGACGCTCCATAGTTAAGTAATAGTTACCTAATACCATATCCTGCGATGGTGTAACTACTGGCTTTCCGTCTTTCGGATTTAGAATGTTTTGTGCTGCCAACATTAATAATCTTGCTTCAGCTTGCGCCTCTGAAGAAAGTGGTACGTGAACCGCCATTTGGTCACCATCAAAGTCTGCATTATACGCAGTACATACGAGTGGGTGAAGACGGATTGCGCGTCCTTCAACTAATGTAGGTTCGAATGCTTGAATACCTAAACGGTGCAATGTAGGGGCACGGTTTAAGAGAACCGGATGCTCCTTAATTACTGACTCAAGCACATCCCATACCTCTGGTTGCACACGTTCAATCTTTCTTTTCGCACTCTTAATGTTATGAGCAAGCCCTTTTTCAACTAGTTCTTTCATCACAAATGGTTTGAATAGTTCTAACGCCATCTCTTTTGGTAGTCCACATTGATACATTTTAAGGTTCGGACCTACAACAATTACGGAACGACCAGAATAGTCAACACGCTTACCTAAAAGGTTTTGACGGAAACGGCCTTGCTTACCTTTCAACATATGTGAAAGTGATTTTAATGGACGGTTACCAGGACCTGTTACAGGTCTGCCACGACGTCCGTTATCAATCAGTGCATCAACCGCTTCTTGAAGCATACGCTTTTCGTTCTGAACAATGATGCTTGGTGCGCCTAAGTCTAATAGACGCTTTAAGCGATTGTTACGGTTAATTACACGACGGTATAAGTCGTTTAAATCTGAAGTTGCAAAACGACCACCATCTAGCTGAACCATTGGTCGAAGTTCAGGAGGAATAACCGGTAGTACATCAAGAATCATCCATGAAGGCTCATTGCCTGAGTTACGGAATGCCTCTAATACCTCAAGTCGTTTAATTGCACGAGTTCTTCTTTGTCCTTGAGAGGTTTTCAACTCTTCTTTTAAACCATCTACTTCTTTTTCTAAATCGATATCAAGAAGAAGTTTTTTAATTGCTTCAGCTCCCATTGCAGCATGGAATGTGTTTCCGTATTTTTCACGGTATGCACGATATTCCTTTTCAGAAAGCAGTTGCTTTTTATCTAAAGGAGTATCTCCAGTTTCTGTTACAACGTATGAAGCAAAGTAGATTACTTCTTCAAGAGCTCGAGGGGACATATCTAAGACAAGTCCCATTCGGCTTGGAATTCCTTTAAAATACCAAATATGTGATACTGGTGCTGCAAGTTCGATATGCCCCATGCGTTCACGACGAACTTTTGCACGAGTAACTTCTACGCCGCAACGATCACAGACTACACCTTTGTAGCGAACGCGTTTATATTTACCACAGTGACATTCCCAGTCCTTTTGTGGTCCAAAGATTCGTTCACAGAATAACCCATCTTTTTCTGGTTTTAATGTACGATAGTTAATTGTTTCTGGCTTCTTCACTTCACCGAAAGACCATGAACGGATCTTATCTGGAGAAGCGAGGCCAATGCTCATGTATTCAAAATTATTAACATCTAGCAAGGGGCCTACCTCCCTTTTGATCTACAGGATTACCCTAATTGACCTTTGCTTTGAATGACAATCAAAAAACGTGCCTTGGCGTACTTGCGCCCGATTGTTTTCAAGCGTACTTGAAAAATTGTTTGAAAAATCGTGACATCCGCCGGAGGCTTAATTCATTATTCAGCAGGAGTATAACCCACTGCTGAATAATGAGATCTATTCCTTAACTACTGCGTTCTTTTCTAATTCTGGGTCGATTTGTTGGTCAGAATCAAGAGATATTCCCTCTGATTGACTAGCTTCCTCATCATCTTCTAAATCACGCATTTCAATCTCTTCTTCATCACCTGAGAGAATCTTCACATCTAATCCCAGTGACTGTAGTTCTTTAATCAATACTTTGAACGATTCAGGAACACCTGGTTCAGGTACATTTTCACCTTTCACGATCGCTTCGTATGTCTTCACACGACCAACAACATCATCGGATTTAACTGTCAGGATTTCTTGTAGCGTGTATGCAGCACCATAAGCTTCAAGCGCCCAAACTTCCATTTCACCGAAACGTTGTCCTCCGAACTGAGCTTTACCACCAAGTGGTTGCTGTGTAACAAGAGAATAAGGTCCAGTTGAACGAGCATGAAGTTTGTCATCAACCATGTGTGCTAGTTTAATCATATACATGACACCAACAGATACTCGGTTATCAAACGGTTCACCCGTTCTCCCGTCATATAAAACTGTTTTCGCATCACGTGACATTCCAGCCTCTTCTAGAGTATCCCAAACATCTTCTTCAGTTGCACCGTCAAATACTGGAGACGCAACATGAATACCAAGTTGTCTAGCAGCCATTCCTAAGTGCAGCTCTAGAACCTGACCGATGTTCATACGTGACGGAACCCCTAATGGGTTTAGCATGATGTCAATTGGCGTTCCATCTGGAAGGTATGGCATATCTTCTTCCGGAAGGATTCTTGAAATTACCCCTTTGTTTCCGTGACGACCAGCCATCTTATCGCCTTCGTGTATTTTACGTTTTTGAACGATATAGACACGAACAAGCTGGTTTACACCTGGTGGTAATTCATCTCCATCTTCTCGATTGAATACCTTCACATCAAGAACAATTCCTCCTCCACCGTGTGGTACACGAAGAGAAGTATCACGAACTTCACGTGCCTTTTCACCAAAAATGGCATGTAATAGACGTTCTTCAGCTGTAAGTTCAGTTACACCTTTTGGCGTCACTTTACCTACAAGTAAGTCACCGTCTTTTACCTCAGCACCAACACGGATAATTCCACGCTCGTCGAGATTACGTAATGCGTCTTCCCCAACGTTTGGAATATCACGTGTAATTTCTTCTGGTCCTAATTTTGTATCACGTGATTCAGATTCGTATTCTTCAATATGAATAGATGTATAAACATCATCTTTTACAAGTCTTTCACTCATGATGATGGCATCTTCATAGTTATATCCATCCCAAGTCATGAAACCAACAAGAACGTTACGCCCTAATGCTAGTTCACCCTTTTCCATAGAAGGACCATCTGCAAGGATTTCTCCTTTAACAACTTCATCGCCTTCTGTAACAATCGGGCGTTGGTTATAACATGTACCTTGGTTCGAACGAATAAATTTTAATAGACGGTATTTATCAAGGTCGCCTTTTACCTTTTGACCATCAACTTCTTGATAGCGACGAACCCAGATTTGTTTTGCTTCAACACGCTCAACAATACCAGGGTGTTTACAAATTACTGCTGCACCTGAGTCCTTACCAGATACATACTCCATACCTGTACCAACGAATGGAGCTTCCGGTTGCATAAGTGGAACAGCTTGACGTTGCATGTTCGCACCCATTAGTGCACGGTTTGAGTCATCGTTTTCCAAGAAAGGAATACATGCAGTCGCTGCAGAAACAACTTGCTTTGGCGATACATCCATATAGTCAATTCGGTCACGGTGTACAACAGTGTTCTCACCTTTGAAACGAGCGACTACATCTTCATCTAAAAATTCACCATTTTCACCCAAACGAGAATTTGCCTGAGCAGTTACATAGTTATCTTCTTCGTCTGCTGTTAAGTAATCAATTCTATCTGTAACCCTACCTGTTTCAGGATCAACTCTTCGATACGGAGTTTCAATAAACCCAAATCGATTCACCTTTGCATACGATGATAATGAGTTAATTAGACCGATGTTTGGACCTTCTGGTGTTTCAATCGGACACATACGACCATAGTGAGAGTAATGAACGTCACGAACTTCGAATCCTGCACGTTCACGTGTTAAACCACCAGGTCCTAATGCTGATAATCTTCGTTTATGTGTTAATTCTGCTAATGGATTTGTCTGGTCCATAAATTGTGAAAGCTGAGAGCTACCAAAGAACTCTTTAATAGAAGCGATCACTGGACGGATATTGATTAATTGTTGTGGAGTGATTGTATTCGTATCTTGAATTGACATTCTCTCACGAACAACACGTTCCATTCTTGATAATCCGATACGGAATTGGTTTTGTAGAAGCTCACCAACTGAACGTAAACGACGATTACCTAAATGGTCGATATCATCTGTATCTCCAACTTGATGTAACAAGTTAAAGAAATAGCTAATTGAAGAAAGAATATCCGCTTGTGTAATATTCTTAACGCCTTCTTCGATGTAGGCATTACCAATGACATTAATGACTTGTTCGCCATCTGGGTCATTTGGAGCGTAAATCTTTATAGACTGAAGTGTGATTTCTTCATCTATAACACCACCTGCTGGCTGAAGTGCTTTAAAACCAATACCATTCTCTAAGTACGGGATGATACGGTCTAGCGTTCTGCGGTCGAGAAGCGTGTCTTTTTCCACGATAATCTCACCAGTTTCAGGATCAACAAGCGTTTCTGCAATACGCTGATTAAACAAACGATTCTTAATATGAAGTTTTTTGTTGATTTTGTAGCGTCCTACACTCGCAAGGTCGTAACGTTTTGGATCAAAAAAGCGTGATTCCAATAAACTTTTTGCGTTTTCGACTGTTGGCGGTTCTCCAGGACGTAGACGTTCATATATTTCTAGTAATGCTTTTTCTGTACTTTCTGTGTTGTCTTTCTCAAGCGTGTTTCGTAGATATTCATTTTCACCAAATAAATCGATGATTTCTTGATCAGAGCCAAACCCAAGCGCGCGCAAAAGGACCGTTACCGGTAATTTACGAGTACGGTCGATACGAACGTATACAACATCCTTCGCATCTGTTTCATACTCTAACCATGCACCACGGTTTGGTATTACCGTTGCTGTAAAGCCGCGTTTACCATTCTTATCAACTTTGCCACTGAAATAAACACTTGGTGAACGAACCAATTGTGAAACAATTACACGTTCTGCACCATTGATAACGAACGTACCTGTTTCTGTCATGAGTGGGAAGTCACCCATAAATACATCTTGATCTTTTACTTCACCAGTTTCTTTATTGATCAAACGCACCTTTACTCTAAGTGGCGCTGAATAAGTAACATCTCTTTCCTTTGATTCCTCTACAGAATACTTTGGCTCACCTAAACTGTAATCAATGAACTCTAGAGATAGGTTACCTGTAAAATCTTCAATTGGGGAAATATCTTGGAACATTTCCCTAAGACCCTCATCAAGAAACCACTGATAAGAAGAGGTTTGAATCTCAATAAGATTTGGTAATTCTAAAACTTCACTAATACGAGCATAACTTCTTCGTTGGCGGTGTCGTCCATACTGAACTAGTTGACCTATCAACCCATTCACCCCTCATATCAAGCGTTATTAATCTTGCTATTTTATAAATACTTACTAGTTATAAAAGCCTACATATAAACTAATATAAATAGTAAGAAGTAAACCGCAAATCAAAATGATAGGACACATAAAGCAGCCTATCAAATCCGACTTTTCCAAGCCAAATAAATGCTGTTCTTCTTTGTCTAAAAAGACCAAAATAAGCTATTTCAAGCCGAAAAAAAGCCTATTTTATAGACAAAAAGAAAAAGGGTTTCTACTATGAAAACCACAATTCTAAAAAACAAACTATTGATTTTATCAGTTTTTCCATACATACTATATTTATACATATATTTAATTTTTTAGTTATACATGGAAAAACTACATATCGGCATTATATAATGCTACCACACGAGAAATACGCAGTCAACTTATTTTTTCATTTGTCAAGTGGAAATTTCCATATAGATTATTTCGTTCTCTTAGCTTTTATAATATGGTAACCTTTTTTTCTTTCAACAATCTCTACTTCTTCAAATACCATCTCAAGCTTCTCAATTGCAGAAGGAGCCCCTTGCTTCTTTTGAATTACAACCCACAATTCACCGCCAGGAACTAAATATTGATAGCTCTCTTCTAAGATATGATGCACCACTTTTTTCCCTGCGCGGATTGGAGGATTTGAAATAATAGCCGCAAAGCCTCGTTTTTCCACGCTTGTAAATAGATCACTTTGGTGTATATCAACATTTGTGACCTTGTTTATTTCCGCATTTTTTATTGAAAGCTCGATTGCCCGTTCATTCACATCAATCATTTCAACAAGACGATCATTATGTACTTTTGCAAGCGCAAGACCAATCGGACCATACCCACAACCAACATCTAAAAACGGACCAGGAACTGTAGGGGCTTTAAACTCCTCCACTAATAATCGAGATCCAAAATCAACTTCATTTTTTGAAAAAACTCCACTATCGCTTGTAAAAGAAAATGAGTTTCCTTTTAAGACAAAGACTTGAGTTTTTTGATTACTTGCCACAGTGGGTTTACTAGTATAGTAATGTTCGGCCATTAATATATCTCCCAACATAAGAGTATATGAACAGTATACCCATTTCATTCATACTTGATAAAAAAAGCCCGCTTAATAGCGAGCTTTTTCTTACGTTACTTAAAATTACTTAACTTCTACGCCAGCTCCAACTTCTTCAAGTTTAGCTTTAACTTCTTCAGCTTCTTCTTTAGAAACGCCTTCTTTGATTGCTTTTGGAGTGTTGTCAACAAGTTCTTTAGCTTCTTTTAAGCCAAGACCAGTGATTTCACGTACAACTTTGATAACTTTGATTTTTTGTGCACCAGCGTCTGCTAATACAACATCAAATTCAGTTTGCTCAGCAGCAGCTTCAGCTCCGCCACCAGCAGCTACAGCTACAGGAGCAGCAGCAGTTACACCAAATTCTTCTTCAATTGCTTTTACTAGGTCATTTAGTTCTAAAACAGTCATGCTTTTAACTGCTTCAATGATTTGTTCTTTAGTCATTAGAAAATCCTCCTTAGTTAATTATCCTATTTGAATTTCGAATTGTATAATTGTATTACGATTAAGCGCCTTGCTCTTCTTTTTGGTCTGCAACTGCTTTAGTAGCAAGTGCAAGGTTACGAATCGGAGCTTGAAGTACGCTAAGCAACATAGAAAGTAAACCTTCGCGTGATGGTAGATCAGCAAGAGCTTTAACTTCCTCAAGAGTTGCAACATTTCCTTCAATAACACCTGCTTTGATTTCTAATGCTTCATGCTTTTTCGCAAAATCATTAAGAATTTTAGCAGGAGCAACTACATCTTCATTACTGAATGCAATTGCGTTTGGTCCTGTTAATGCATCATTTAAACCAGCAAGTTCAGCTTGTTCTGCAGCGCGTCGAGTTAATGTGTTTTTGTACACTTTAAAATCAATGCCCGCCTCACGAAGTTGCTTACGTAGTTCTGTTACTTCTGCAACAGATAGACCGCGATAGTCGACAACGATAGTTGATTTACTTTCACGTAATTTGTCTGCAATTTCAGTTACGATTTGTTTCTTTTGTTCTACTGCATGACTCATTCTTTTACACCTCCTGTGAGTATTTTCGCAACACTTGAAACCGTTCGGTGTTAGAGGGCGTTCATGAAGAACACGTTTCTAGATTAAAAAACCTCTATGTCGAGTAGACATAGAGGTAGTAATGATCAAGTAATATATACTACACCTCGGTAGGAAAATTAAGCTATCGAAGCACCTACTGTCTACGGTACAAATGCTATTCATTTGTTAACAACAAAATCTATTATATGAAATGCTCTTGTAAAAGTCAATATCCACTTTTTTCTAATTAGAATGTAGAAGCGTCAACTTTTACGCCAGGTCCCATTGTAGATGATACAGCAACGTTTTTCATGTAAGTTCCTTTTGCTGCAGATGGTTTAACCTTAAGCATAGTTTCATAAATTGTAGTGAAGTTCTCAATTAGTTTTTGATCATCAAATGAGATCTTACCAATAGGAACGTGAATGTTTGAAGATTTATCAATGCGGTATTCAACTTTACCAGCTTTGATTTCATTGATTGCTTTTGTTACATCAAAAGTAACAGTTCCTGTTTTAGGGTTTGGCATTAAACCTTTAGGTCCTAATACACGACCGAGTTTACCAACTTCACCCATCATGTCAGGAGTAGCTACGATTACATCGAAATCAAACCAACCTTGGTTGATTTTGTTGATGAACTCGCTATCGCCAACATAATCAGCTCCAGCAGCTTCTGCTTCTTTTGCTTTTTCACCTTTAGCGAAAACTAATACACGTTGAGTTTTACCAGTACCGTTTGGTAGAACAACTGCACCACGAATTTGTTGGTCAGCTTTCTTAGGGTCTACTCCTAAACGGAATGCAACTTCTACAGTCGCATCAAATTTAGCTGTACTTGTTTTCTTTACTAATTCAATTGCTTCTGCAACTGAGTAAGCTTTTGTACGGTCTACTAATTTAGCAGCTTCTACGTACTTTTTACCTCTTTTTGCCATTTTAATTTCCTCCTCAATTGTGGTTTTAACGGAATAACCTCCCACGCCAAGCGTGACAGTACATTTTATGTACTGACGCTAGACAGAACAAAGGTTGCGAACGAAAGAAAAGTAATGTTCCATCCGCAACCCCCGAACAAATTGTAACAAATAGGAATTAGTCTTCGATAACAATTCCCATGCTACGAGCAGTACCTTCAACCATACGCATTGCAGATTCAACATTTGCTGCATTTAAATCAGGCATTTTTGTTTCTGCAATCTCGCGTACTTTATCACGCTTAACTGTTGCAACTTTATTACGGTTTGGTTCACCAGAACCAGACTCAATACCAGCTGCTTTCTTCAAAAGAACTGCAGCAGGAGGAGTTTTTGTAATAAATGTAAATGAACGATCTTCATAAACTGTGATTACAACAGGAATAATTAAACCAGCTTGTTCTGCTGTACGAGCGTTGAACTCTTTACAGAATCCCATGATATTAACACCTGCTTGACCTAGTGCTGGCCCAACCGGTGGTGCTGGGTTTGCTTTACCCGCTGGAATTTGTAATTTAACCTCTTTAATTACTTTTTTAGCCACGAGACACACCTCCTTAAAGTCCGTGATGTGGTAATAGGGTTTTACCCTCCCACTCATCTATTCTTTATAATCAATAAAGAACGTTAGCATAGTTAGTCTCAACATTTTGAGACATACTGACCTATGCAATATTACCACTTTTGATTTACAATATCAAGTTTTTCTTCATTAGATTTTTTCAATTTGTGTAAAGTCCAATTCAACTGGGGTTTCACGACCAAACATATTGACAAGTACTTTTACCTTTTGCTTATCTACATCTAAATCTTCGATAGCACCTGTAAAGTTTGTGAATGGACCTTCTTTTACACGAACTGTTTCTTTTAGTTCAAAATCAATATCAATAGGTCTTTCATCCATTCCCATTCTCTTAAGGATGAATGTTACTTCTTCAGGTAAAAGTGGTGTTGGTTTTGAGCCTGAACCCGCAGAACCAACGAAACCTGTAACTCCTGGAGTGTTACGTACTACATACCAAGAATCATCTGTCATGATTAATTCTACTAGAACATAACCAGGGAATACCTTCTTCTTAACAATTTTCTTTTTTCCGTTCTTGATATCAGTTTCTTCATCTTCCGGAACAATAACGCGGAAGATTTTATCTTGCATGCCCATTGATTCGACACGTTTCTCTAAATTTGCTTTTACTTTATTTTCATACCCTGAATACGTATGAACAACATACCAATTCTTTTCCATAAGTTTAGGACTGCTTGTCCTTCCCTCCCTTTACTGGGTTTAAACATTCTTGACATTCTATTTTTTGCAATTAAAAAAACCCGTAACCGGGCTTTCGTAAACACTCTTTGTTCTCTATTCATCATTATACCATGAGTGAACGGGGTTTATTCAAGTACTAAACGAATTAATTCGGAAATTCCAAGATCAACCACTGCAAAAAATACCGATACAAAAATTACTGTTGTTAATGTTACAATTGTATAACGTGTGAGTTCTTTTCTTTTCGGCCAGCTTGTTTTCTTCATTTCTCGAACAATTTCACGAAAAAACTTGGTTATGTTTTTCATCCATGTAACCTCCAACTTTATCAAAACAATCCTAATCTATTTCGTTTCACGATGATTCGTGTGAGAATTGCAAGTCTTACAAAACTTTTTCATTTCAAGTCGTTCAGCTGAAGCGCTATTCTTCATGGTCGTATAATTTCTACTACCACATTCCACACAGGCTAAAATTACCTTTTTACGCATTTTATCACCTACACTATCAAATACGCCTTGGCGTATTTGCGCCCGATGAAAATCGTGGCATCCGCCGGAGGCTTATCTTTATTCAGTTATGGTATGTGCATCCCACTGAATTGAATATCATTACTCCTATCGGCCCTTCACTTAAAAAGATAGGGACTTCTGAATAAAAGTTAAAATGCAGCTTGCATCTTTATTTATGAGAAATGTCTCAATTTCCTTAAAAATGTAACACAGGCATGATTTATATGTCAATACTAGGACCTGACTGTAAATAATGGTTAAAAACGGTTTCGTTTATAACTTAATCTCTTGAATTTCTAAGTACCGTTCTAATTTACGTTTGACTCGTTGGAGAGCATTATCTATAGATTTCACATGACGATTTAAATCCTCTGATATTTCCTGATAGGACCTTCCGTCCAGATATAAGGATAATACCTTACGCTCTAGATCACTTAGGAGCTCTGCCATTTTTAATTCTATGTCATCAAACTTTTCCCTGTTGATGATTAATTCTTCAGGATCCAAAATCTTCGCACCTGATATAACATCCATTAATGTACGGTCAGATTCTTCATCGTATATCGGCTTGTCCAAAGAAACATAAGAATTAAGAGGTATGTGCTTCTGCCTTGTCGCGGTTTTGATTGCAGTAATAATCTGACGTGTAATGCAAAGTTCTGCAAACGCTTTAAAAGAGGAAAGTTTGTCCTCCTTAAAATCACGAATTGCCTTGTATAGCCCGATCATACCTTCTTGAACAATATCTTCACGATCTGCCCCTATTAAAAAGTATGATCTGGCCTTTGCACGCACGAAATTTCTATACTTGTTAATCAAATAGTCCAATGCTTCACTTTCACCAGCATGGACCAATTCCACGACTTCCTCATCATCTAGTCGGTCATAATATAATCTGTTGCCATAATCATCGAAGCTTGAACTCACACCGATCCCTCCGACCTACCTTAGAAGTTGTTTCTTGCCAAAAACGCTAATGAATAAAGTTAATACGTAATGTTCGTAAAATTCTTTATCCTAAAATTACGATTTTAAAAAGAGGATGAAAAGGACCAAGAATTTCGAGGCGGTGAAGCTTTGAGTACCGGAACGTATGCAGTTAATACGTGAGGAACGCAAAAGCAAGCCAACGAAGAAATTGGACGCGTCATTTTTATCCGACTTTTTAAACATCTTCTAGAAATATTATACAGGAGTGCTTTTCCAAGCGTCAACCCGCTCAACGCTGTCCTCGACGCCATTTTTCAAATATTTCTGCAATTTCGTCGGAAAGTGGTATTTTTGATACACTTTTTTCTTGATATGTTTTCTTGACGTCTTTTTGAATTCCAGACTCTACTACTTCCATCTCAGTTAGTAATTCTCGGGCCGATTTCCTTAGGGCACCTTGTCCAAATATCTGCCATTGTTCGGTATAATCAGAAGTCGCTACATGGATTTGTGTTTTAATATTATTTAATTGTTGTGCTAGCTTTTCTATCCGTTCATCCGCCGTTTCATTTTCACGCGTAAAAATAACTTCGATTTTTCGACTTTTCATTTTTGATTCAATTCCTGGTACGAGGTGTGCATCAAATACAACGATCACCTTAAATCCTGTATATGCCTGATATTCAGCCATCTTCTCGATTAACAAATCACGCGCTGCTGAAAAGTCCTTTGTTTTAAGATGACGTAGTTCTGGCCATGCACCTATAATGTTGTAGCCATCTACCAGCAGAATATCCATTTAATTTACTCTCCCAACGGATTCCGCTTACGATAAACCTCATACATAAGTAGACTAGCAGCAACAGAAGCATTTAAAGAGGTTACTTTTCCCTGCATCGGTAAATGTAAAAGAAAATCACATTTTTCTTTTACAAGGCGTCCCATACCTCTGCCCTCACTGCCAATAACTAGGCCAATCGGCATTTTACCATCAACATTTCGATAATCTTCTTTTCCTTTCGCATCTGTACCAACAATCCATACCCCACGGTCCTTTAATTCATCAATCGTTCTTGCTAAGTTCGTTACTCGTGCAACTGGTATATATTCAATCGCCCCTGTTGAAGCCTTTGCAACGGTTGCTGTTAACCCTACTGCTCTTCTTTTGGGAATGATTACCCCATGCGCTCCAACTGCATCAGCTGTACGAAGGATTGAACCAAGGTTATGAGGGTCCTCTAGCTCATCTAACAAGATGATAAAAGGTGCTTCGTTTCGCTTTTCGGCTGCTGTTAAAATATCATCAACTTCTGCATACTCATACGCCGCTACTTGTGCGACAACTCCCTGGTGGTTGCCTTCAACCATCTGGTCAATCTTTTTTTTCGGAACAAATTGAACCAAAACGTTACCTTCTTTAGCAAGAGAAGTAATTTGGTTCATTTGCCCTCTGTTGGACCCCTCTGCAATCCAAATTTTATTGATGTCACGCTCAGATTTCAATGCTTCAATTACAGGATTTTTTCCAATAATATAATCACTAGCCATTTCTTTTTCCTCCTTTCTTAAGATTCGATAATTCGAAATGCCTCTTCAATAATCGAATGGATTCTGTCAGTATCATTTTGTAGAAAGAGAAAGCCGAGTAACGCTTCAAACGCGGTACTGTATCGGTATGTCTGGACATCTGTATTTTTAGGAACTGTTCCACTCTTTGCGTTGCGACCCCTTCTGATTACAGCTTTTTCTTCCTCTGAAAAAAACTCTTCATCAAGCATCTCATGGATTACGGCCGACTGTGCTTTAGCCGATACATAACGCTTCGCCTGATTATGAAGTTGATTGGGTCTGACACTCCCCTTTTGCAAGAGGTAATGCCGTACATACATTTCGTATACGGCATCCCCCATATAAGCTAGGGCAAGACTATTTAATTGATGGCTATCAATTTGGTTGTCTGATAAAAACTTCATTTATTATCCTCTTTTCCATCTTGTTCCTTGAGGAGTGTCTTCTAGAATAATATTCATTGCCTTTAATTGATCACGAATTTGATCGGATAAAGCAAAGTCGCGATCTTTTCGTGCTTGGTTTCGCTTTGCAATTAGTTCTTCGATTTCCTCATCAAGTAATTGTTCATCTTCTAATTTAAGACCTAGTGTATTAAATAATACCTCGAATTCTTGGATAAAGGCTTCGATTACCTTTTCTGCCGTGTTTTTTTCCTGCAAGTAATAATTAGCCTGTTTCGATAACTCAAACAATACAGATATTGCGTTTGCCGTATTAAAATCATCATCCATTGCTTCAATGAAATCATTGCGGAAAGCAGTGATTTTTTCTAGCCATGTATCATCATCATTTGTTAGATTCGTACTGCTTTGCAGACGATGCTTTAAGTTTGCGTAAGAAGTACGTAATCGTTCTAATGCATTTTTTGTGCTTTCTAGTAATTCAACACTATAGTTAATTGGGTGTCGATAATGGACAGACAGCATGAAAAAGCGTAATACCTGTGGGTCCACGTCTTTGATAATATCGTGAACCAATACAAAGTTTCCAAGAGACTTTGACATTTTTTCATTATCGATATTAATATAGCCGTTGTGCATCCAATAGTTTGCAAAGGTTTTTCCATTCACTGCCTCGGATTGTGCAATTTCATTTTCATGGTGTGGAAACGCTAAGTCTTGGCCACCTGCGTGAATATCAATTGTTTCACCTAAGTATCTTTTAGCCATTGCCGAGCACTCGATGTGCCAACCTGGGCGACCATTACCCCATGGACTTTCCCAATAAATCTCTCCAGGCTTCGCACTTTTCCATAAAACAAAGTCAAGGGCATCCTGCTTTTTATCCCCCACTTCAATTCTTGCACCCACGCGCAGTTCGTCAATGGATTGGTGAGAAAGCTTTCCATACTCCTTGAATTCCCTTGTACGATAGTAAACATCGCCTTCAGATTCATAGGCAAAACCTTTCTCGATGAGAGCTTGAATAAAATCAATAATAATATCCATATTCTCTGTAACCCTTGGATGAACATCCGCCTTTTTGCATCCTAATGCAGACACATCCTCAAAATAAGCACCGATAAAACGCTCCGCAATAGTTGGTACCTCTTCACCTAACTCATTTGCTGCTTTAATTAATTTATCATCAACGTCTGTAAAGTTGGATACATAATGAACATCGTAGCCTCTAAATTCAAAATAACGACGAACAGTATCAAATACAATGGCAGGACGTGCATTCCCAATATGGATATAATTATAAACAGTTGGACCGCACACATACATTTTTACCTTATTTTCTTCAAGTGGTTTAAACTCTTCCTTCTTCCGAGTTAGCGTATTATAAAGATGAATGGACATTATCCGTTGCTCCTTCCTTATGTTGGATTACCTCTTTTAGGCTTTCTATTTCTTTTTCTAGTTCTCTGATTTTATCTAAAACCGGATCTGGTAAATCACGGTGATTTAAATCCTTGCTATTTCTAACTTTGATACCATCCTGGATTACAACCCTACCAGGGATCCCGACAACAGTGGAATTCGGAGGAACATCTTGCAGAACAACTGAACCCGCTCCTACTTTTGAATTCTCTCCAATTGTAATCGATCCTAATACTTTGGCTCCTGTTGCGATCAGTGCATTGTCCTTAATCGTTGGATGCCGCTTTCCTTTTTCTTTCCCTGTTCCACCTAGGGTTACACCCTGAAACACTGTCACATTATCCCCAATTTCACAGGTCTCACCAATCACCACGCCCATCCCATGGTCAATGAAAAATCGGCGGCCAATTTTTGCACCAGGGTGAATTTCAATTCCTGTGAAAAAACGACTTATTTGCGAAACAGTTCTAGCTAAGAAAAACAACTTACGTTTATAAAGAAAATGTGCGACTCGGTGTGACCAAATTGCATGCAATCCGGAATAAGTCAGCATCACTTCAAAATGGGTTCTTGCAGCTGGGTCCTGTTCAAACACAACTTCGATATCCTCTTTCATTCGCTTAAACACAATCAACCCTCCTTATAAGAAAAGCGTAAGCGCCTTGCTCAGCCCCAACAGCACAAGACAAGCGCTGACAGAAGGTGCTCTTTGCCTTCAGAAGCGATTGGATTGTGACCTCGAGGGGCTAGGCGCTGAAGCTAGACAATACTTTTTCACCAAAATAAAAAGCGCCCCTGTGTAAAAACACAGAGACGCTTAATCGCGCGGTTCCACTCTGTTTAGGTAATCAATGGTGTCTATTACCTCAACTTCATCTCGTAACGGTGAGACTCCGCTTTTATCTACTACAGGAAGTTCAAAAAAGTCCGGTGAAAATGACACATCGAATTTCTTCGTTGGCTTGTTTTTCCGTTGCTCACGTATTAAACCCATACGCTCCGCTACCCAAAACTGCGCCGCCTTGAACTTCTTGGTCCTTTTCATCCTCCTTTTTGAACCACTATTATAAAAATGGTTCGATAAAAGACTCAAAGGTGCATTTCAATAAGCGTTTCCCATAAACCACTTTCAGCCGGTGATGGTTCTCTCTGTTCATATTTGCCCGAAACGTGCAAATACTTTAATGTCAATCACTTATTTACTCTCCTTATCAACACTTTTAGATTATATAATTGATTACCTATACTATATTACATTTTCAACAAGATGTTAACTAATTAAACTAATTAGGCGTGAAATTATTTTTTCTTTTCCTAGTAAATGAATTGCTTGTGGCAGATCAGGTCCATGAAGTTGACCTGTTGCAGCCGCACGAATTGGCATGAAAAGATTCTTACCTTTTTGTCCAGTTCCTTTTTGAACAGCTTTAATTGCCGCCTTAATTTCAGCAGCACCAAATGTTTCAAGACCTTCAACCTCTTGTAAAAACGCCTTTAAAACTTCAGGAACTGTTTCACCCGCAAGAACTTCCTTAGCATCCTCTTCAATCGTTAACTCATCTCTAAAGAAAAGCTCTGTTAATTCAACGATCTCGGCGCCGTAGCTCATTTTTTCTTGATGAAGTGCAATTAAATCTTGTGCCCATTGCTTGTCAACGTCACTTAATGGCTCATTCAATCTACCAGCTTTAATTAAGTGTGGCAATGATAGTTCCACTAAGCGATCTAGATCTATGTTTTTCATATATTGGTTGTTCATCCAAGTAAGCTTTTGTGTATCGAATACAGCAGGTGATTTTGAAAGACGTGCAGGATCAAAAATCTCAATAAATTCCTCTTTTGTATGAAGCTCTTCTTCTCCAATCGGTGACCACCCTAATAGAGTGATGAAGTTAAATAAAGCTTCAGGAAGATATCCGAGTTCTTCATACTGTTCAATAAATTGAATAATCGACTCATCACGCTTACTAAGCTTTTTACGGCTTTCATTTACAATCAATGTCATATGCCCAAAGGTTGGGATATTCCAATTAAATGCCTCATATACCACCATTTGCTTCGGTGTATTTGAAATATGGTCTTCTCCACGTAACACATGTGAAATTTCCATTAAGTGATCATCAATAACTACGGCAAAATTATAAGTAGGTGTTCCATCCTTTTTGACGATTACATAATCGCCCATGCCTTCAGATTCGAAAGAAATCTCACCTTTAACCATATCATGAAACGTGAATACCTTTCCTTCAGGAATGATGATACGAATACTTGGTTGTCTTCCTTCATTTTCTAAAGCTTGTTGCTGATCCTTGGTTAAGTGACGACATTTTCCCGAATAATGAGGTGTCTCGCCACGTTCTATTTGTTCTTCACGCTCTTTTTCAATTTCTTCTTCCGTACAATAGCATTTATAAGCGAGTCCTTTATCTAATAACTCTGTATAATATTTTTCATAAATCTCATTTCGCTCTGATTGACGGTATGGTCCATACTCACCACCAACATCGGGTCCTTCGTCCCAATCAACGCCAAGCCACTTTAAATATTTCAGCTGACTCTCTTCTCCGCCTTCAATATTTCGCTTCTTATCTGTATCTTCAATACGGATAATAAATTTTCCATTTTGATTTCTAGCATAGAGATAATTAAATAAAGCCGTTCTTGCATTTCCAATATGTAAATGTCCTGTTGGACTTGGTGCATATCGCACTCGTACGTTATTTGACATTTATGTACCCTCCGTTACGACCTATGTATCATAGATATTTTAACACCACTTTTTTTACTGTCAAAGAATTAGTTATCTTCCTTTACCAATAGCACTGTAGCTTGTGCTGCAATTCCTTCACCACGGCCCGCGAATCCTAATTTCTCGGTTGTTGTGGCTTTTACATTCACCTGAGAAGGGTCTGCTTCTAACAATTCGGCAATTCGCCCTTTGATTTGTTCAATATACGGTGCCATTTTAGGTTTTTGAGCAATAATGGTACAATCGATATTTCCAAGCTTATAACCTTTTTTCCTCACCAGCTCCCACACATGCTGTTGAAGTTTTGCAGAATCAGCATCCTTAAAGTTCGGGTCTGTATCAGGAAAGTGCTTGCCTATGTCCCCTTCACCTATCGCACCAAGACAGGCATCAGATACCGTGTGTAACAATACATCTGCATCAGAATGGCCTAATAATCCCTTTTCATATGGGATTGTAATTCCACCTATAATTAACGGGCGTCCTTCAACCAATTGGTGAACATCAAAGCCCTGCCCAATACGAAACATGGGTTCTCCCCCTTTTTATTAAGTTGTTTACTCCAGGAATAATTTAGCTTTTCCAGTTTTGTAAAATCGCTTCAGCAAAAATTAAATCATCTGGAGTCGTAAGTTTAATATTTAAATAATCGCCTCTAACAATATAAACCTGTTTCGGAATTCTTTCAACGAGACTCGCTTCATCTGTACCGAGAAAGTCTTCTTTTCTAGCTAATTCATGTGCCTCTTGTAAGATAGAAACATGAAAAGCTTGTGGGGTTTGGATTGCCCACAAGCTAGAACGTTCAACTGTCTCTTCCACATATAAATCACTAGAGGCGCGTTTGATTGTATCCTTTACGGGAACTGCTAGGACCGCCGCTCCCTTTTCCACTGCCACACTTACTAACTCATGAACATGCTCATGTTTCAGAAAAGGTCTGGCCCCATCATGAACCAACACAATATCAGTATTTTTTGCTGCTAGTAAGCCATTATAGACACTATATTGTCGTTCACTGCCACCCTGGGTTAAAGAAACAACCTTTTGAATTCTATATGTTTGAAGCAATTCTTCAAAGGTTAGTTGTTCATCCTTGTTGATCACTAAGATGATTCCTGAACACATTGGATCCTGTTCAAAAACTCTTAATGTATGAATAATTACTGGTATTGATTGCAATTCGATGAATTGTTTATTCTTTCCCGCATTCATTCTCTTTCCTTGACCTGCAGCAGGAATTATAACCTGATAATTCACCACGTAGCGCCCCTATCGATGTTTAAGTATTCAATTATAAAGCTTTTTCAAGCAACTTTGGTTTTGCGAAAATCATTCGACCCGCTGATGTTTGTAAAACACTCGTTACAAGTACATCAATGCGTTTTCCGATATAATCGCGACCTTCTTCAACGACAATCATTGTGCCGTCATCTAAGTAAGCAACACCCTGATTATGTTCTTTTCCATCCTTAATGACCTGCACACTCAATTCTTCACCCGGTAACACAACTGGTTTCACAGCATTTGCTAAGTCATTAATGTTCAAAACTGCCACATTCTGAAGCTCACAAACCTTGTTAAGGTTAAAGTCATTTGTCACGACTACACCCATCGTTAATTTCGCAAGTTTCACTAACTTACTATCAACCTCTTGTATATCGTCAAAGTCACCTTCATAAATATCTACCTTAATTGATAGTTCTTTTTGAATTCGGTTTAAAATATCCAAACCTCTTCTCCCACGGTTTCGCTTTAACACGTCTGAAGAATCCGCAATATGCTGAAGTTCCTCTAAAACAAATCGTGGAATGACGATGGTTCCTTCAAGAAATCCCGTTTGGCAAATATCTGCAATACGTCCATCAATGATTACGCTTGTATCCAAAATTTTAAGTTTTTTGGCCTGTTGGTTAACTTCCTCGTCCTCTAAGCCCTTTTTCTTCCCAGCACGGTTAATAGAGAATAAGTTCACAAGCTCATCCCGCTTTTTGAAACCAACCTGGAATCCTAAGTATCCCAAAAGCAGGGTTATGAAAATAGGAAGCACTGCATTTACAACTGAAAATGTAATACGGTCCAATGGAATCACAATTAAAAACGCAACAATTAACCCCGAAATTAAACCTAGGCTTCCAAATAACACATCTGTAACAGGAGCTTTGATCAATGACTCTTCAAGCCATTTAATTAGACCTACGATATAATCTACTAACCAAAAAGTAATAATAAATAATATAATAGCACCTAAAATCGCAAGCGTATATGAGTTATTTAAGTATGGAATATTGTCGATATTTAACAGCTTAAGTAAATCAGGTAGATATACTATCCCAAGCATACCTCCGACGATTAGAAAAAATAGCTGCACAATACGTTTTAACATTCCTTCACCTCCTCCTATTCATTATAATCACTTTATAATAATTGAAACCTACAATAAATAGCTTTTTTCAAAATGTAAACAGAATGACATAGACGTGTAAACGATACCTATATATTATTTTTATATCCTTCTAAAATTATTACTGATCCTATAAAAAAATATTTAGCATAAGCTGCACATCAGGAAAGTGGTATGTCCATTTGTTCACACTTACTATACGTAAAAAGAAGCAAAGATGTTTCATTTTCACTCGATTTTTTATAGCACAATTTAAACTATCCTAGTGTATGTTGAATAGCCTGCCTAATATCACTTACGCCGATAACTTCAATGCCCTTTGGAATGGTCCATCCACCAAGATTACGTTCAGGAAGGATTACTCGCTTGAAACCAAGCTTTGCTGCTTCCTGGACCCGCTGCTCAATACGAGAAACTCTTCTTACCTCACCGGTTAGTCCAACCTCTCCTATAATAACGTCCGCCGGATTTGTAGCTTGATCTCTGAAACTTGAAGCAATACTTAAAGCAACAGCTAAGTCAATTGCTGGTTCATCTAATTTCACTCCACCCGCAACCTTCAAATAAGCATCTTGGTTTTGTAAAAGAAAACCAGCTCTTTTTTCTAATACTGCCATTAATAACGAAACCCGGTTATGGTCAATCCCAGTTGCCATTCGTCGTGGATTTCCAAAGCTAGTTGGTGAAATCAAAGCCTGAATTTCAACGAGAACGGGTCGTGTCCCTTCCATTGATGCAACAACCGTTGATCCTGCGGATCCTGCAGAACGCTCTTCCAGAAAAATTTCAGATGGATTTGCCACCTCTTCAAGGCCTGTTTCTTTCATCTCAAATATACCCATTTCATTGGTTGAACCAAAACGGTTTTTAACTGCACGTAAAATACGGTATGTATGATGACGTTCCCCTTCAAAGTAAAGAACAGTATCCACCATATGCTCCAACAAACGTGGGCCTGCAATATTTCCCTCTTTCGTAACATGACCAACGATAAAAATAGCAATCCCATTTGTTTTTGCTATTCGCATTAACTCTGCTGTACATTCACGTACCTGTGACACACTACCAGGAGCAGAGGCAATATCAGAGTGATAAATCGTCTGAATGGAGTCAATGACTACAAAAGAAGGTTTAAGCTCAGAAATTGTCTGGGAAATAAATTCGAGGTCCGTTTCCGCTAAGACATACAATTGATCAGAGGAAACACCTAGGCGATCAGATCGTAGCTTAGTTTGCTTGACCGATTCTTCTCCGGAAATATATAAAACCTTGTCTTGTTTGGCTAATTGAGAGGATACTTGTAGCAGTAATGTAGACTTTCCTATACCTGGGTCTCCCCCAATTAGGACAAGTGAACCCCTGACGATCCCGCCACCAAGTACGCGATTAAATTCTTTATTTTCTGTATACATTCTTGGTTCATTTTCTGACTCGATTGAAGTGATTGGTGAAGGCTTTCGCTGAACTGTGGGACTTGAATGAGTAAAAGCACCTTTTCTAGCTGGCTTATGCAAAGTTTCCTCGACTAATGAATTCCATGAACCACATCCGGGACATTTTCCCATCCATTTTGGTGTTTCATAGCCACAGGATTGACAGGTGAATTTCGTTTTTGTTTTTGCCATCGTCATTAATCCTTTCTTTATTAGAAGCACAAGGCGCCTCTAACCGGCGACAAGCAAAAGATAAGCGCTGAAAGAAGGACTTTTTTTCCTTTAGAAGCGATTAGCTTGTATCCTTGAGCCGTTGGTGCCTAGAGCTAAGCATTATTTAGAAAAAAGAGGTATACACAAACTAGATAATGTATACCTCTTTTACAAATTACATGTTATTTCACTGTTTCTTTAGTTTCTTCGACTTCTTTCGTTTGAATCACAAATTCTCCGTTATTGAAGTCCATTACAATTTTCTTTCCTTTTTCTATTTTACCGCGTAATAACTCTTCAGACAAACGGTCTTCAATTTGTTTTTGAATAGCACGACGTAATGGGCGTGCCCCATAATCAGGGTCATAACCTTCTTCAGCAATTCGGTCTTTTGCCGCTTCTGTTAACTCAAGCTCAAAGTCTTGCTCTTTTAGACGTTTCGTTAACTGATCTGACATGAGTGTTACAATTTCCTTCAGATGCTTCTTCTCTAGTGAATGGAAGACGATGATTTCGTCAATACGGTTAAGGAATTCTGGGCGGAACGCTTTCTTCAATTCCTCCATTACCTTATCCTTCATGTTTTTATAATCTTGTTTTTCACTTTCAAGGGCAAAGCCAACATATTTGTTACGCTTTAATGTGCTAGCTCCGACGTTTGAAGTCATAATTAAAATCGTATTTCTAAAATCAACGGTGCGCCCCTTTGAATCAGTCAAACGTCCATCCTCAAGCACTTGAAGTAAAATATTGAATACATCTGGATGTGCCTTTTCAATTTCATCCAGTAATATGACAGAGTATGGCTTTCTACGCACTTTTTCAGTTAATTGGCCGCCCTCTTCATAGCCGACATACCCTGGAGGTGAACCCACTAGTCTAGATGTGGAATGCTTCTCCATGTACTCAGACATATCTACACGAATCATCGCATCTTCATCACCGAAAATAGATTCAGCTAGAGCACGAGCCAGTTCTGTCTTACCTACACCCGTTGGACCAAGGAAAATAAATGAACCCGTTGGGCGCTTCGGATCTTTTAATCCTGCACGTGAACGTCTAACTGCCTTGGAAACAGCTTTAACCGCCTCTTCCTGACCGATTACTCGTGAGTGAAGGATTTCTTCCATATTTAATAATTTATCCGCTTCAGTTTGTGCTAGTCTAGATACAGGGACACCGGTCCAGCTTGATACGACCATTGCGATATCATCTACAGTAACCTCAGAGTTCTCTTGCCCCTGCTTTTCCTTCCAGTTTTTCTTCGTTTCTTCTAACTGTTCACGTAGACGTTGCTCGGAATCACGTAATGATGCAGCTTTTTCAAACTCTTGACTTTGAACCGCCGCATCCTTTTCCTTGCGAACCTCTTCAAGCTTTTGTTCAAGCTCCTTTAAATTTGGTGGTGCAGTATAGGAACGAAGACGAACTTTTGAACCAGCTTCATCAATCAAATCAATTGCTTTATCTGGTAGAAAACGGTCTGAAATATAGCGATCTGACAGTTTAACAGCCTGAATGATAGACTCATCTGAGATTGATACTCTATGATGCGCTTCATAACGGTCGCGTAATCCTTTTAAAATTAAAATAGATTCTTCGACAGTTGGTTCATCCACTTGAATTGGTTGGAAGCGTCGCTCTAGCGCGGCATCCTTTTCGATATACTTTCGGTATTCGTCTAATGTGGTAGCACCAATACATTGAAGTTCACCGCGAGCAAGTGATGGTTTTAGGATATTTGACGCGTCAATTGCTCCTTCTGCTCCACCTGCTCCGATTAGGGTATGAAGTTCATCTATAAATAGAATGATATTACCAGCTTGGCGTATTTCATCCATTACCTTTTTTAAGCGGTCTTCAAATTCCCCACGGTATTTTGTACCCGCAACCACGGTACCCATATCAAGGGTCATTACTCGCTTATCACGAAGCGTTTCTGGTACCTCATTATTGATAATTTGCTGGGCTAAACCTTCTGCAATTGCCGTTTTACCAACACCAGGCTCCCCGATTAGAACTGGGTTGTTTTTCGTACGACGGCTTAGTACCTCAATCACACGTTGAATTTCTTTACTACGGCCAATAACTGGATCTAGGCTGCCTTCTCTTGCAATCGCAGTTAAATCACGGGCTAAACTATCTAGGGTAGGTGTATTGGCATTTGTAGAACCTCCACCATGATGCCCCGATGATGACTCATTGCTTCCCAATAACTGTAGAACCTGCTGACGAGCTTTATTTAAGCTCACTCCTAAATTGTTTAATACCCGTGCAGCGACGCCTTCCCCTTCACGAATTAATCCCAGTAGAATATGCTCTGTACCTACATAAGAGTGACCAAGCTTCCGAGCCTCATCCATTGATAACTCGATTACCTTTTTCGCACGCGGAGTATAATGAATTGTCTGTGATCCCTCTTGACCACGGCCAATTAAAGCCTCGACCTCTTTTTGAATTTTTTCGGGACCTAATCCTAGTGCAAGTAAGGCCTTAGCAGCGATTCCTTCGCCTTCTCGAATAAGACCTAATAATACATGTTCAGTTCCAATATTGTTATGCCCTAATCGCACAGCTTCCTCTTGAGCTAAAGCCAATACCTTCTGTGCACGCTCAGTAAATCTGCCAAACATCATAACCCATCACCCTCCATGTCGGTAGTCTTATTATTTTCTAGCTTCAATCTTTCTCGAATGATAGACGCTCTTTTAACGTCTCTTTCATTTGGCCTTAATGCCCCACCAGCATATGATTGTAGGAATCCAGGTTGTGTTAAAACCATGAGTTCATTAAGGATACTTCTTGATATATCTTTTATATAGCCAAGATCTATACCTAATCGGACATCTGATAAACATTTAGCTGCTTCCTTCGATTCAATGATCCGACTATTAGCTAAAACCCCATAGGAACGGAATACTCGGTCCTCCAACTGAATATTAGAGGTTTTTACCAAAGCTTCTCGTGCAGAACGTTCTTGCGCAATCAACTGAGCAACAACACTCTCTAAATCTTCAACAATATCTTCTTCCGTCTTTCCAAGCGTAATTTGGTTTGAAATTTGAAAAATATTTCCTAACGCCTCACTGCCTTCACCATATATTCCTCTTACAACAAGGCCAAGTTGATTGATTGCCGGGATAATTCTACTCATTTGATGAGTTAAGATAAGTGCTGGCAGATGCATCATCACAGATGCACGTATCCCAGTCCCTACATTCGTCGGGCAGCTGGTTAAATAACCTCTTGTTTCATCAAACGCGTAATCGACATGCTCTTCAATCCAATCATCCAGGTTGTTTGCAACCCGTAAAGCTTCCGATAATTGTAACCCTGGGAATAAACATTGTATTCGAATATGGTCTTCTTCATTAATCATAATGCTAATTTCTTCATTTTCAGATAAAAGACAAGCTCCATACGTAGAGTCCTCAGCTAAATGTGGACTAATCAAATGTTTTTCAACAAGTACCCTCTTTTCAATTGGTTGGAGCTCCATCATTTTTAATAATTCCATTTCTCCAATTGAAGGAAAACTCTTCCCTGAAAAGCCCTTTTGGAAGACTTCCACAATTTGTTGAGCTTCTTCATTTGAATACACCGTTGAAAAGGGGACATTTTTCAAATTTCGAGCAAGCCTGATCCTTGAACTTAAGACAATATCCGAATCCGGCCCTTCTTGACTCATCCAAGAGCTTAAGGCTTGATTGATAAAATGTTCAAGTGACATTGATTATACCTCCCCCTCTTTGTAACCACCTAGCTTTTTCTCTAAAGCCCTTACGTGGTCACGAACTTCTGCAGCCTTTTCAAATTCCTCTAGGGAAATATACTCCTGCATCTTATGCTTTAATTGTTCAATCTCTTTCCGGATATGGAAGGAGCCTCCGATTCGTTTTGGTATTTTCCCTGTATGATGTGTATTACCACTATGCAGACGTTTTAAGATTGGGGTAAGTTGTTTTTCAAAGGTTGGATAGCAATGCGAGCAGCCAAACCGACCTACCTTTGCAAATTGTTGAAAAGTCATTTTACAGTTACTACATTGTAAAATCTCATTTTGTTGAAAAGCATTTTGCTTTGAACCTGCAAGTGGTTCAAATTGTAGAAGTCCTGCTAATAAGTTATCTATTGAAAAGCCAGATGTGCCTGGAAACATAAACATCTCACTTTTTTCTTGAGCACAATGTTCACATATATGAACCTCTGTCTTTTCACCGTTAATAATCTTTGTAAAATGTAATGTGGCAGGACGTTGATTGCATTCTTGGCATATCATGGTAAGCACCTTCCTACTTAATCAAATGCGCCTTGGCGTATTTGTGCCCGATTTTTTTAGGCCCACATGAAGTGGGTCACAAAGACGTTGCCACAGGATGTGGCGTTCTTAGTCTTTAATCCTATGCTCGAAAAATTACCTTTAAGAAATCGTGGCATTCGCCGGTGGCTTTAACTTATTATCTATACATGAGGGATGTTAGCATTGCCTTTAGCATGCGTGCTCTCAACTCATCCCGATGAGGAAGCTCAATAAACAAGACGGAACGATCAATTACACTTAGCATGATCTTCGCCTCTCTTTTCGAGATTACTTCCTCCTCAATTAAACGCAAAATGACATCTTCTGCACTCGTTTGAGAAATCCGTTTGTCTATAAGGCGAACGAGTTGATTAATCAACTGAGAATCATTATTCGTTTTTACCTTCATAATACGAATATAACCCCCACCACCTCGTTTACTTTCAACTAAATAGCCTCTCTCTAAAGTAAATCGTGTATTTATTACATAGTTAATTTGAGATGGGACACATTCAAATTTATCGGCAATCTCACTTCTTTTTATTTCAACAATAGCTCGATCACTTGTATCAAGAACACTTTTAAGATATTGTTCGATGATATCAGATATATTCCTCATTATGACCACACCTCACCTTGACTTTGACTATATTTGACTATAACTATAATATAAAATGACCGCACTAATTTTTCAACTGTTTCGCTTTTCAAATCGAACGTCAAAATTATTTAGGCAATCATTTTCAAGGCATTTACTATCCTATACTTTCCAAATTTAGTACCCCTCTAAACACCAAATCAGAAAATTTTTTGCACCATTTCTTGTTTTGACAATTCTTCATACAATCGCAAACGTTCGTTTTTACTTCCGACCTCAACATCAATCGTGTACTGGCAATTATTATTAATTTTATCCTTCGAGTACTTAATGTTAAAATCCCTTACCCGGTAACCATTATCTTTAAATAGTTGTAAGATTGCAGAAAATGATGAAATATCTTCATTGATAATGATATGAACAACTTTTCTTTTTCTGGATTTAAAGAAGAATTCCTCAAATCGATTAAGGAAAATTAGACTCAGTAAAACAACGATTGTTGTTAATATGGCAGGAGCATACATGCCTAATCCGATAATTAACCCAAGACCGGCAACCACCCAAATGGAGGCAGCAGTTGTTAACCCCCGAACCGTTGCATCCCTTACAAGAATAGTACCGGCACCCAAAAATCCAATACCACTTATCACATAGGAAGGAATCCGTGCTGGATCAAAACGTACGTTTGTACTCATTTCTAAATAAGGCTGGAACCCGTAAATTGACATTAACATCATTAAACAGGAGCCGACCCCAACTAGCAAATGGGTACGAAACCCAGCAGGGTGCTTATGTACCTCTCTTTCCAAGCCGACTAACCCGCATAATAACGCGGCTAAAAAAATCCGTATCGACATCGTTAAAAATTCTTCTGTTTGGAACGATGCAATAAAATCAATCATGTTACATCCTCCCTTTTTATGTATATGCAAAAACCTTTTATTAGGTATAGGTATTCGATAGGCAACCTAAATCCCCTTTTTTAAACAAGAAAAAATTTAGTGTTTTATAATTATACGATTCATCAATTAAATTATGATTTCTTAGGACCCATTTTTTTAGAATAGTAATTAATACTTATAACTATGACATTTTTATCATAAACAAACTGATATAAATTATTGATATTCATTAGTATGTAAAATTTAACATGGTTTATGGGGGGTAAGATTGAAAACGGGCGGTTATGGGGATTCTGTGAGATATATTGGTATAGTATGTTTAAAGTAAATCAAAAGAGGCTCATCCGTACTGTTGGTGTATCGTTTATATGCTGATTGCGATATACCATTTATCGTTTTGCGACCTGGTGATGTATCGTTTAGGCCGTTTGCGGTATAACAATTATCGTTTCTCAATATGGCGATATACCGAATAAGCCATTTGCGGTATAGCACTTATCGTTTTGCGATATGGCAATATACCGATTAAGCCATTTTCGTTATACTATTTGTTGTTTCTCGATATGTTGATATACCGTTTAGGCCGTTTGCGATATACCATTAATGTACCGGTTTCTTTACTATTTTTCTATGCACAAAAAAAGACCAACCATAACGGTTGATCTCTTAATTGCCTAGCGACGTCCTACTCTCACAGGGACAAAGTCCCAA
>NZ_JBPFDQ010000021.1:0-8492 GCF_059415045.1 Ferdinandcohnia sp. SAFN-114
TGCCATACAGACACACCTCGTTATAGTTGATATATTTATTATAACAATCTGTGTCTACTTTTTAGTCTAGCATCATAGTGTGATTGCCCTTTTACTATCAGCAATCCTTGTTGGTTTATTAAATGGAATGAATCTAACAAGTATTGTTTCAACTATTAAGTCCGGCCTTGGCAGTACACTTGGAAGCCTTGCTATAATAATTGGTTTGGGTGCTGTTTTAGGTAAATTAATGGTTGATTGTGGAGCAGCCCAACGTATTGCTTCTACTCTATTAAATAAGTTTGGTGTTAAAAAGGTAGAATGGGCCCTAATTATTATTGGTATGGTATTCGGAATTTCCGTCTTCTATGAGGTTGCCTTTATTATTCTAGCTCCGCTTGTTATTAGTATTGCGATGGAGGCAAAAATTCCATTCTTAAAGCTTGGAATTACAATGGTTGCAGCTACTACTCTATCACATAGTTTATTCCCGCCACAGCCTGGTCCGACTGCATTGGTCGATGCATATGGCGCAGATATGGGTATGGTTTATATAATTGGTATTGTTGTTTTTATTCCGGCAGTTATCGCGGCTGGAATCATTTTACCAAGAATGATGAAAAATTTAGATCGTCCGATTCCAAAATTAATGGAAAAACCAAAAGAGTTCACTGAAGAAGAAATGCCTAGTTTTGGTTTAAGTCTTTTTGTTCCATTAATCCCAGCAATCATGATTATGACTGCAACTATTCTAAATATGTTTATCGAAGAAGGAAGCTTGTTCCATGAAATTATTAACTTCCTAGGTAGTGCAGAAATTAGTTTACTTCTGGCTGTTTTAATCGGTATTTATGTATTTGGTATACGTACAGGTCGAGACATTAACACTGTAATGGACTCTTTCTCAAGCGCTATCAAAGGAATTGCGATGATAATCTTTATTGTAGGTGCAGGTGGTGCCTTCAAACAAGTCATTCTTGATTCTGGTGTTGGTGACTATATTGCTTCGATGATGGAAAATACTACAATTTCACCGTTGATTATGGCTTGGTTTATTACTGCCTTAATTCGTATTGCTACAGGTACAGGTGTTGTATCAGCGATAACTGCTGCTGGTATTGTAGGTCCTCTAATCGATACATTTGATGTTAGCCCAGTATTAATGGTTCTTGCAACAGCGGCTGGTAGTAACACAATCACACACGTTAACGACGCATCATTCTGGTTATTTAAAGAATATTTCGGTCTGAGCATTAAAGATACCTTTAAGACATGGGGTCTATTACTATTCACAACTTCTATTGTAGGTTTGGGTATTGTCTTGATCCTTGATATGTTTATGTAATACATTCTGCGAGCCCTAACAATTTCGTTAGGGCTCTTGTTACTATTTACCAATCGTATTTTTTAAAAAAAGCGAAACCAAACTCTGCTTTCATCGTATATAAGAGAGAAAGTTGATGAGGAGGTATTGCAAAGCGCAATAGATTGGATAATAAGGTATACTATTATAAATAAAATAACTAACTTATGGAGGTATTTCTATCATATGAAAAAGATATTATCAGCATTAGTAGCACTTACTTTGATTTTTTCCCCGCTTGGGAGCTTTGTTTTCCAAGACCAACCAACGTCTGTAGAAGCAAAGGGATACAAATCAGGTAAAAGAGGATTCAATAGTAATATTGGGAACAAAAATAAATCAAACTTCCAGCAACAACAGAAAAAACAAGACAACAATGTTACTAACAAATCTACTACTCCTACCACTCCTAAAGGTGGATTCATGTCTGGTGGATTAATGAAAGGTCTTATGCTTGGTGGACTTGCAGGATTCCTATTCGGAGGTCTTTTAGGTGGAATGGGTATGCTTGGTTCATTTTTAGGATTAATGATTAACGTTCTTGCGATTTACGTTCTGATCTCCATCATTCGAAAAATCTTCGTCATGATTAAAGATAAAAAGAAAAAAGAGACTGATCCATGGCAACGCTAATACTTTCTGAACAGGAAATTATAAATGCAGTTTGTGTCTATATCGGCTTAAAAAAGCAAGTAAAGCCTGAAGAGGTTGAAGTGGAGCTGATGTATGACGATGAGTACGGATTCTCCGCAGAAGTATACGTGAACGATCGAAAGCAGATTCTCATTATGGCGAACTTAATTGAAGCAATTCGTTTATGGCTAGGCGAATTTCTTAACCGTGACCCATATGCCGGAATCAAACTTGTGTTGGACGACGAAGAAGGCATTATTGCCCATATCAACTAAGAAAAGCGCAGGGCGCCCGTCTATCGGCGACAAGCACAAGACGAGCGCTGACAGAAGGTGATTTTTACCTTCAGAAGCGTTTGGCTTGTGACCTCGAGCCGATGGTGCCTGGAGCTTGACAACGAGTAAAAAGCTCATCCATTTGGATGAGCTTTTTTATTTCGCTATTACGATGCGTTTTTTTCCACTTTCTTTTGCAGCATATAGCGCTTGGTCGGCTGCCTTTTTTAAAGAATCTACGGTCGTTCCATGGTGTGGATATATCCCGACACCCGTACTGATCGAAACAATGATTTTTTCATTCTCCATGATGATTGGATTTTCATTGTAATACTCATTTAATGTTGCGTAAATTTCCTTTACACACGTGTCGCTGCTATTTTTAATCAGAATCATGAACTCATCTCCGGCATAACGATACCCCTCAAACTTTTCATTACATACCGTTTTCATTCCGTATGCTAGTACCTGTAAATATAGGTCACCAGCATCGTGCCCAAACCGATCATTGACCTGTTTTAAATCATCAGAGTCTATCATCATAACTGTTATTTCATCATTCTCATTTTTGATCAGTTGTGCTAAATCCTCATGGAATGCACGGTGGTTTTTTAAACCTGTTAATTCATCCGTACGAGACATTGTGTAAATTTTCTCATATAATCTTGCTGTTTCAATCGAGTTGATCACTTGCGCACCGATCATTTGTAGTAGTTCCTCATGCTCTTTCCGATAAGCAAAATCTTTAAAGCTCTGAGTTGAGATGACACCTTTGACCTGGTCATCAATGACAACGGGTACAAAAAGACAGGAGCTTGTGTCCTCGTCCCCCTCACCCATTTTCGTATCATATTCAATGTTCTGGTTTTGATGTTTGAGGTGGACGATTTCCCTTGTTTTGATGACTTTTGATGTGTAGTTTTCGCCAAAGTCTACGGTACTTGGAGGAGCTGGTTCGCCATTATCCATAATAAAGACTAAATGAATATGTTTGTCACCAGGATTATGCAATGCAATATAAAATGCATCAGTAGGCATAACACGTGAAACCATTTCATAAGACTTTTGGAGAAGGACGGATTCATTTAATGTTTTACTGCAGACTTGTGCGAAATCATGTAGGATTCGGTAATGCTTATTCATCCAATGCATGTTTTCCATTTGTTCGTTTATTTCTTGGAGTTGATTTAAAAGGGTACTGGTAATCTCTTGTTCTTCTTTTTCCTGACATGTTTGATTAAGTAAAGTACGAACCTCGTCAGAAATTAGAGTCTTCTCAGAACCAATCATCTCAATTAGTTCGCTTAATTTTTTTAGCAAGTTAAGATTCTGGATTGTTTTCTCCATGTAATCACTTCCAAATTTTTTTAGAGGATGTTCCAAAATTCGTTTGAAATGTTCCAATTCCAAAAATCTAGTAATATAGTAGCAACATATTGTTAATAAATTGGTATAAAAAAAGACTAATCATATACCGATTAATCTACGTTCTTTCGATACGAGCTGTACTCGGTAACTGGCTGGCATGTCCAAAATGAGGATGTTCCAAAACTCAGGTAAAAATGACACATAGAATTTCTGGGTTGGCTTACTTCTACGTTCCTCACGTATAATTACATACGCTCTGGTACAAAAAAGCTACGCCGCCTTGAACTTCTCGGTCCTTTTTATCTTCCATTTTGAACACTAGTGAACTTTAGCCCCTATAGTTTTGCGTCTTCATCTTTCAATGAATTTGCCCTTACTTTATCCAATTAACTCATTAAAGAAAGAGTATTTTAAATAGTACTATAATTATATTTCTATTTTCCTCTTTGGTCAATGAAATCGTTATAATCTTTTGCTAAAAACGGGAAAATTTTCCTATCCCAAATGCCCTATACACTTCTCTTGTTTCAATAAGAAAATAGTCTTCCCTAGTTTTCTGACTTGACAATTATAATTATTATTGTTTTTTTTGCCGATTCGTGTATAATTATGCCGGATTACGTTATGAATCTTATCTCTATTAATAGAAAGAAGGGGGTTGCTATGAACAGTATACCTATTATCCAATTTAAAAATGTCACAAAGCAGTATGACAATGATCCAGCTGTTCTCGACAATGTTAGCTTTGAAATAGAAAGAGGAAAATTTTATACTCTTCTCGGTCCATCTGGGTGTGGAAAAACCACGATACTTCGGTTAATCGCAGGATTTATTGAACCATCAAGTGGTGAGGTTTATTTTAATGGTAAAAAAGTAAATACGACACCTGCAAATAAACGTCAAGTAAATACAGTGTTTCAGGATTACGCCCTGTTTCCACATCTTAATGTATTTGAAAATATTGCTTTTGGGTTACGTATAAAGAAATTGAAGCAATCTGAAATAGATAAAAAGGTAAAAGAAGCTTTAAGCTTTGTTAATCTTGCAGGCTATGAAAATCGTGAAATTCAAGAAATGTCAGGTGGTCAGAGACAGCGTGTTGCGATTGCACGTGCAATTGTTAATGAACCCGAGATTATCTTATTGGATGAACCATTATCCGCTCTCGATTTGAAGCTTCGTACCGAAATGCAATACGAGCTTCGCGACCTTCAGAAGCGGCTTGGTATTACTTTTATCTTCGTTACCCATGACCAAGAAGAAGCTCTTGCCATGTCTGATGAGATATTTGTACTTAATGAAGGAAAAATTCAACAAAGTGGTACCCCAATTGATATATACGATGAACCAATCAATCGTTTTGTTGCTGATTTTATCGGTGAATCTAATATCGTAAAAGGAAAAATGCATCGGGACTTTCTCGTAGAATTCGTCGGAAAGACATTTGAATGCGTTGACCAAGGTTTTTCAGACAATGAATTAGTCGAAATTGTCATCCGTCCAGAAGATTTAGAAATTACTTCTGTTGAAAAAGGAAAACTACAAGTTGTAGTGGATTCCCAGTTATTTAGAGGAGTACATTATGAAATTTGCGGTTTGGATAAGGATGGAAATGAGTGGCTTGTTCATTCAACTAAGAAGGCTAAAGTTGGCGAAGAAATTGGACTTCATTTTGACCCAGAGGCAATACACGTTATGCGTCTTGGTGAAACAGAAGAAGAATATGATCGTCGTTTAGAGGCATACGTGGACGGGGAAAGCCATGGAAAATAAGGTAACACGTAATCTTGTTTTTATCCCTTATGCATTATGGATTCTCATATTTGTTATCGCTCCAGTTACACTTGTTCTCTATTATTCTTTTTTTGATATAGAGGGAAATTTATCTTTAGTAAACTATAAAACATTCTTCACACCCGTTTACTTAAAAATGACGCTAAGCTCTTTTTGGTATGCGTTTTTAATTACTGCTGTAACTCTATTGGTGGCATATCCTACAGCATATCTAATTACAAGAACAAAGCATAAACATCTTTGGTTATTACTAATCATTGCTCCATCTTGGATTAATCTACTATTAAAAGCCTATGCTTTTATCGGGATTTTTGGAACGTATGGAACAGCTAACGCTATTCTAGAAGTGTTTGGTATTGGCTCTAAACAATTATTATTTACAGATTTTAGCTTTGTGTTTGTGTCTGTTTATATTTTTATTCCGTTTATGATTTTA
Organism: Ferdinandcohnia sp. SAFN-114; assembly: GCF_059415045.1. NCBI lineage: Bacteria > Bacillati > Bacillota > Bacilli > Caryophanales > Bacillaceae > Ferdinandcohnia > Ferdinandcohnia sp. SAFN-114. The sequence continues at coordinate 5,849 of NZ_JBPFDQ010000021.1, forward strand.
CCAATCTTCAACTCACTAAATGAATTGAACCCTAGTCTGCTAGATGCTTCTCGCGACCTTGGGGCATCTAAATGGACTACGTTTCGTCGTGTGATTTTCCCACTTACGATTCAAGGGGTAAAATCAGGCTGTCAGGTTGTATTTATTCCTGCTCTATCTTTATTCATGCTGACACGACTAATTGCAGGAAACAAAGTGATTACACTTGGTACTGCCATTGAACAACAGTTTCTTGTCACTCAGGATTGGGGCATGGGTTCAACAATAGCTGTCTTCCTGATTATTTTTATGGTAGTAATTATGGTCGCAACTGGAAACCGCAAGAAACGAGGTGCTAAAAATGAAAGATAAACTGGCTATTTCTTCTAAGGCGTATCTATTTATTATTTTCTTCATTTTATATGCACCGATTTTCTATCTCGTGTATTACTCATTCAATAGTGGTGGCACGATGAGCAATTTTGAGGGCTTTACCTTGGATTGGTATAAGGAGCTATTCGGGGATACTAGACTGCTAATCATCGTGTTAAATACATTTGTGATTGCCTTGCTTTCTGCTCTTGTATCGACCATTATTGGCGTGCTTGGAGCCATTTGGATTCATTCGATTAAACAAAGACAAACTCAAAATACTTTACTATCGTTAAATAACGTCTTGATTGTAAGTCCTGATGTCATTATCGGTGCTTCCTTTTTAATTTTATTAACAATGGCTGGAATTAAATTAGGATTTTATTCTGTGTTACTTTCACATATTGCCTTCAGTATTCCAATCGTTGTACTTATGGTACTGCCAAAACTAAAAGAGATGAGTCCTTCTTTAATTGATGCAGCGAGAGATCTCGGAGCAAGCCAATGGCAGGTTCTAACAAAGGTGATTATTCCTTACATCACACCAGGAATTTTTGCTGGATTTTTCATGGCCCTTACGTATTCCTTCGATGATTTCGCTGTTACATTTTTCGTAACAGGAAATGGTTTCTCAACGCTATCTGTTGAAATCTATTCTCTTGCACGACGAGGAATCTCGTTAAATATTAATGCATTGTCAACTCTTCTCTTTATCTTTACAATGCTTCTTGTTGTTGGATATTACTTTATTGCACAACGAGGAAACACACGTGGATTGGGGGTTCGAAAATGACGAAGCTCATCCGTGCTTTTATATCAATTGCACTTGTATCTGGTGGGTTACTCTACCTTATCCACCATTTAAATTCATCTCAGGGTCTCGCTGGTGGGAACACGTTGACGATTTATAACTGGGGCGACTATATCGACGAAGAACTCATCGATCGTTTTGAAGAGGAAACTGGAATCAAGGTTATTTATGAAACCTTCGACTCTAATGAAGCGATGATGACAAAAATCGAACAAGGTGGAACCACCTACGATATCGCGGTGCCATCTGAATATATGATTGATAAAATGCGCCAAGAGGACTTACTCATCCCTCTTGACCATTCAAAACTACCAAATTTAAAAAACATTGATGAACGGTTCATGGATCTTCCTTTTGATCCGGGTAATCAGTACTCAGTCCCATATTTCTGGGGGACGGTCGGCATTGTCTATAACCCCACCATGCTTGATGGTAAAGAATTTACAAGCTGGAATGATCTCTGGGACCCTTCCCTAAAAAATGAAATTATCTTGGTTGATGGTGCTAGAGAAATCATTGGAATGGGGCTTAACTCTCTTGGTTATTCATTGAATGATACCAATCTTGACCACTTAATTGAAGCAAAGGCAAAACTGATGAAGCTTACCCCAAATGTAAAAGCAATTGTTGGTGACGAGGGTAAAGTACTGATTCAAAATCGCGAGGCTGCAATTGGAATTGTTTGGTCGGGTGATGCCGCTGATATCATGTGGGAAAATGAGGATCTGAACTATGTCGTACCAAGCGAAGGCTCTAACCTCTGGTTTGACAATATGGTCATTCCGAAGACAGCCAAAAATATTGATGGCGCACATCAGTTTATTAATTTTATGCTGGATGCGGAAGTAGCAGCTCAAAACACGGAATACGTCAGCTACTCTACTCCAAACAAAGAAGCACTACAATATATGCCAGAAGATATGGTGTCTGATGAGCGTTTCTACCCATCTCCAGAGCTAACCGAAAAGCTTGAGGTGTATGAAAACCTTGGGAAAAAGAACCTCGCCATCTATAACCAGCTTTTCCTAGAATTTAAGATGGGACAGAACTAACAGAAAAGCGCAAGGTGCCCGAATTCCAGCTGAAGGTAGGTACTCTTGTGCCTACCTCTGAAGCTTAGCCGTCCTGTCGTGGTCGACAAGTACTGAAAAAAGGCATCTTTTTCCCTCAGAGGGGATTGGCTAGATAAGAGAGCCGAGATGCTCTTTCTTGGAGCTAGCATCGAATACAAGGACTGTATCATAACCGATACGGTCCTTGTGTACGTTTATTGCGTTTTATCTTTTTTGCTTCTGGGGTAAACAAAGACTATGCGTTCAATATTTCGTTTTTAAATAATGCATAAGTTGAAAATCGTTACATTCTTACTCAACTCATAGGCTATTTTTCCCTTTTCTTGGATCTTGCGAATGGTTTGGTGCTGCCTATTCTCAAAAAAGCATTCGTATCCCCTATTTACGTATGCTTTTTGATCACTTTCGC
>NZ_JBPFDQ010000021.1:8592-45826 GCF_059415045.1 Ferdinandcohnia sp. SAFN-114
TTAAAAATCATTCGGAAATGGAATTTCATTACAATTAATACCGATTTTAAAGTTACCTTTTCCTTTTATTGGATTTTACGAATGGTTTTGTTTCACCTATCCTCAAAAAACCATTCGGAACCCCTATTTGCGTATGCTTTTTGGTCATTTTCGTTTAAAAACCATTCGGAAATGGAATTTTATTACAATTTATACCAATCCCAAAGTTACCTTTTCCTTTTATTAGATTTTACGAATGGTTTTGTTTCACCTATTCTCAAAAAAGCATTCGTATCCCCTATTTACGTATGCTTTTTGATCACTTTCGCTTAAAAATCATTCGGAAATGGAATTTCATTACAATTAATACCGATTTTAAAGTTACCTTTTCCTTTTATTGGATTTTCTGAATGGTTTTGTTTCATCTATCCTCAAAAAAACATTCGTAACCCCTATTTGCGTATGCTTTTTGGTCATTTTCGCTTAAAAACCATTCGGAAATGGAATTTTATTACAATTTATACCAATCCCAAAGTTACCTTTTCCTTTTATTGGATTTTACGAATGGTTTTGTTTCACCTATTCTCAAAAAACCATACGTATCCCCTATTTGCGTATGCTTTTTGGTCATTTTCGTTTAAAAAAGATACAGAAATGGAAATGAATTACAATTACCATCGATTCTAATGTCATTTTTTCCTTTTCCTGGATTTTACAAATACTTTTGTCTGCCCTGTCCACAAAAAAGCATTCGTATCCCTTATTTACCAATGCCTTTTGATCCATCTCGCTTAAAAATAATATAGAAGTGAATTTCCACTACTACACTTATATAAAACGGTAATACGTTGATTTTCCTCCCTCAACCATAACAAGATGCTCCTTCAATATTTTCTGCATTCTAAGCCTATTCATATCAAGCCCACACCAATCATTAGCCTCAGAAACGGTCAGTATCCTATTTGGAAAGAGCACCCTATATTCTTCTAGTGATCTCATAATACCTGTATGTAGAGCTTCCTTTGCCCCGCACCTCTCACACATAAGGTATCTTCCATTCAAACTAACCGATAGCGATCCACAATCGACGCAAGAGATTCCCTTTTTCACAGATTGATAGGTATATTCAGGGATAAGCTTATCATTGAATGGAGAATTTTCACTATGAAGTAGGGCTAGTTCTTTTGCCGATCCTATTAATGATCCACTAGTATTCATAGAAGCAGAACCTAACTTCTTTAACAAAGAATTAATTTGAGTAGGTAGGATGATTGGAAGATGTCTATCTGCCTGAAAAAGGGTAAAGTCGGGATTAACAAAAATGATTTTCGCTTCAATGGGAAGATTAATACCTATTGATTGCATGAGTGGTCTAAGCAGGGATTCAGAGCGCTCTAGTTGAGGAATTGGATTCTTTATTTCATACCCAGATGAAAAGTACCATCGATTACCCTCAATATAAAATTCTCCTTCAAAGTTTTTGACATCGAAAAGATAGATTTTGTATGGACATATAAGGAGTGAGTCAATTTGAAAAGTTGTGTTTCGCCATTCAAGGAGGAGGTCATATAGTTGAAGATATGTGGATGCAGGGGATCGGGCTATTAGTTCATCGAAATTGCATTCGCCTTCAAAGCCTTTTTCATCAGCTAGTAACTTTTTTACTTGCCCATCAGTAAACACTATTCGGGGCTTTAAGTAACGCCGTATTTGTAGGTGATTTGGAACCTTTCTTGCTTTAAGTATCATCTTTAGCCTTCCTTTTCTAAATTTTTACAATATAATAGTTTCATAATTCACAAATCTTGTCAATCACCTAAAATTCGATTTAATTAGAACACAAATCCATACACTATAAAAAGGCCTGTATCTAAATTGATACAGGCCCTTTCTTTTCTATCACTAATTTTCTTTACTTACCGCTTTATCCTTCTCTAAGAGTACGATTAACCCAGGTAACAATACTCCCCGGATTAGGAATGTGTCTAACAGAATTCCTACCGCTACAATAAAGCCGAAGACAAATAATAATTGAACCGGCTGTGTCATGAGGACCGCAAAGGTGGCAGCTAAAATGACACCCGCAGATGAAATGACTCCGCCTGTTTTTGCTACTGCTATTTGTACAGCTTCTTTTACTGAATGATTTCTTCTTTCTTCCTGGAATCTTGAGATGAGCATAATATTATAATCAATCCCAAGTGCAACTAAGAAAACAAATGCGTATAATGGAACACGATTCGCTATCGTGTCGATATCAAAGAATAAGTTTGTTAAGAACATACCTAATCCTAATGCCGCTAAAAATGAAACTAAGATTGTACCCATCATATAAATAGGCATTTTAAATGATTTTGTAAGAACAAGTAGCATACCAAAAATTAAAATGGTTTCAAGTATAACGATCAAGATAACGTCTCGATTATTTGTTGAGCGATCATCCACTTTAGTTGCGGTTTCTCCTGCAAAGTAGAGTTCTCCATCTACATCCGCATCCTTCAAAATGGTTTCAGAGTTTGAAATCATCTTCTCCATTGCGTTAATCGTTTCTATATCATATGGCCCTTCTTCAAACGTTAAAGAGAAATTTAGAACCCGATTTTCTTCAGCAGTTCCGTTGATTCTAACGTCACTTACAAGATCTTGAGCTAGTAACTCATCGCGTAGCGCATCCTGCTCTTCCTTTGTAACAGCCGCTTTCCCTTCAAACAAGACTGTAGATGGTGCAAGTTCACCTTTTGCAAATTTCTCCTCGATGAGTTCATATCCTTGTCGTGATGGCATATCCTCTGGAAATGACTTCATCGTGTCGAATTCGTAATTTAAGTTAAACATATTGGCTGCAGAAATAACAAGAAAAATCCCTACAATTGCGACATATAATCCTGGCTTTTTAACAACCATTCTTCCGACTTTGCTCCAGATGGAGTTATCTTTTACTTTTGCATCCCCTACTTTTGGTACCTTTGGCCAGAATGATTTTCTACCGAAAAGTGTAAATAGTGCTGGCACGAGTGTGACAGATGCAATCATGATGATTACCATTGTTGTGCCGAAGGTTGGAGCAAAATTACGATAATCTCCAAGGTCTGCGAAGAATAATACTAGCATTGCCGCTAATACTGTCCCGCCTGAGAAAAAGACAGGCATTCCTACCTCTTTCATGGCAGCTCTCATCGCATCATATTTATTTTCATAATTCTTGAGCTCCTCACGGAAACGAGAAAATACAAATAACGAGTAATCAATGACGGCCGCAAATAAAAGAATCGACATAATTGAGATTGTCTGATTACTTAGCTGTAAACCAGCTTTCCCTAGTATACCTAATGATTGCATAGTCACTTCATAGACAAAGACAGCTGCTAATAACGGTATTAGGGCTAACAATGGTGAACGATAAATCACAATTAATAAAATGAGGATTAACCCTACCGTTGATAAAATTAACACTAGATCGGCCCTTGAAAATAAATCCAGTGAATCTGTTGCAATTCCCGCTGGACCTGTTACATACAAAGTTAGATCTGAATTATCTTTAACGACCTTTATAACCTCATCCTTAGAATCGCGGATTTCCGTTGTTTCTAACGATGCATCAAACATGATTGGAAGTATAGCAGTTGATTGGTCCTCTGAAAAGAATCCTACAGCAGCCTGCGGTGGCAAGGTTGATAAAGGAACTACCTGCTCTACCCCAGGAATTTCAGCATTCTCAATTTGACTAGATACATCTACAAGATCTTGAAATGAGAATTGTTCATCATTATGAAAGACCAAGATTGCTGGAGTCCCATTACTATCCTTGAAATACTCATCCACTTTACTTTGGGCAATTACCGACTGTGCATCCTCAGGAAGTGAGTCAATTCTCGAAACCTCATAATCCTTTGCGTTCGGCGCAAAAACGGCTAATAATATGGTGACAATAAGCCAAGAGGCTAATGTAATCCACATTCCTTTTTTTGTGGTGACTTTATCTGTAATGGCTCGTAACATGTTTTTCAATTTTAAACCACCTCTTCTTTCAAAAGTAACACTCATGTCACTTTCTATAAAAAAATTAACACAGTTGTCACGATAATTATCTTTTAAAGTGACACCCGTGTCAATTATAAGTCTTTGAAGATTCCGTGACAAATTATTTCTTTAATCGACTGAACCCACTTATCATGGGGAATGCCAAAATGATTTGGAATCGCGACTGATTGAAAAATATAACCTAAGATGACTGGTTCGGGAATATTTGGATTAAATTGTTGTTCACTTTTACCCGATTCAATTAAACCCTCCACATAACGGTACATCTCAATGTGATAGCTTTCAAGTTTTTCCATGTTTTCTTTTACTTTCTCATTTATGTGGACCGGAACACGCTTCCCAATTTCTATAAGTTGATAAAGTTCCGGATTCTTAAACATGAGGTTTAAAAGAAAATCAAATTGACTATGAAAGCCTTCAATTGAGTATATTTCCTTTAGCTCCTGGAGAAATTGCTCCATTTTAAAAAGCATATACTCCGTAATCAATTCTTCCTTGTTTTCAAAATACTTATAGATTGCTCCTCGGGAAACACGCAAATGATCCGCAACCAAACTAAACTGGAACCCTTCATAATGATGTGTTAGGAGTAGTTCCTCAGTTGTCTTATATAATTCCTCAGTTGTAAATTTACGTTCACGAGCCATGTCCTTCACCCCACCCTCATTATAGAACAAGATATAAGTAAAGAGAAAGAGTTGACTACAAATTGACACATTAATATCAATATTGGACTAGTACAGCACACTTTTTAACCTGCTCAACAATACGAATTTGATTCAAACAAACGTTTAATTGAATTCGCAAGTTATTGTTACTAAAGGAAAAACCCATTAAACAAACGCTTGTTTGAAAATGGGTTTTCTCGAAAATAGCCGATTAGTACAGATAGTTTTCGTATCCATTATTTACTTGTTTCTCTTCGAACGATTGGAGCAACCTCCGTTGCTAACAATTCAATACCTTTTGCTACGTTTTTAAAAGGTTGACCACCTATATCTAACTGGGCAAGAAATCGTTTGTGCCCAAAGAGCTCGTATTGTGTGAGGATTTTTTCAGCGACTTGCTGTGGACTTCCTACGAACAAGGCCGTTTCTGGACTAGCCATATGTTCAAAGTCATTCCTTGACATCCTTGTCCCCATTCCACGCTGACGATTTACATATTCCCAGTAATTGGAGTAATAAGGATAAAACTCATCCTTTGCTTGCTGAGTTGTTTCAGCTAGATAAGCATGGCCTGTTACACCGACCTTTAAGTCTTGAGGGTTATGTCCTGCTTCTATTCCTGCTTGACGATAGAGATCGACAAGTGGCTTAAATCGTTTTGGATGACCACCTAATATTGCTAGAGCCACCCCCACCCCAAACTTTCCAGCACGAACGGCACTTTCAGGTGTACCTCCAACTCCGATCCATACTGGTAGATTTTCCTGTACTGGTCTTGGGGCAATTTCAGCATTCCTTAAAGAAGAACGAAACTTCCCCGACCAAGTGACAGTCTCATTTTGAGTTAATTTTAATAATAAATCCATATGTTCTTCAAACAATTCATCATAATCATTTGTGCTATAACCGAAAAGAGGAAATGATTCAATATACGCTCCTCTACCGGCCAGTATTTCTGCACGACCATCCGAAAGTAAATCCAATGTTGCAAAATCCTCAAATAGACGAACAGGATCAAGCGTACTTAATACACTCGTTGTACTCGTTAATCTAATTTGTTCAGTGCCTTGGGCAATTGCAGCCAATATAACCGCTGGAGAAGATGATGCATAGTCTAGACGATGATGCTCTCCTACTCCAAATACATCAAGTCCAGCCTCGTCCGCAAGTTTTGCAACTTGAATCATTTCTTTAACTCTTTCTTTAGCGGTAATGGTCTTACCGGTAAGGGGGTCTGGCCCAATATCAGCGAGAGTGTAAATGCCAATTTCAAAATCACTTTTCTTGTCTTGATTCATTAAAGTGTCCTCCCTTCATTAGATAGCTAACTCTATTTGATTTCCAGAAGGGTCAAACGTGATAACCGTATCGTTCTCTTCGATCACATCCGCACCAATCTTTTTCAAATTCTCCACAATCCCGTCACGGGCTTCTTCAGTTGGCAAAATAAGTGTATACGATTCAAGTCCAACACCATTTTTAGGTGGCTTAGGTGCTCCTACGCCATTCCATGTATTAACTCCAATATGATGGTGGTACTTTCCGGACGAAAGGAAAAGTGCCTGTGTACCATAACGATTTACAACATCCAATCCAAGTCCTTTCACATAAAACTCTTCGGTCTTTTGTAACTCAGCTACATGTAAGTGAATATGCCCCATTAGCGTTTCATTTGGCATCCCTTTCCATGTTTTACCTGGTTCAATATTTTTTAATAGTCTTTCAAAATCTAGCGGATCAACAGCCATCTCCACTTCTTCACCCTTCCAATCCCATTCAGAGGGATCGCGGTCTATATATATTTCAATTTGGTTGCCATCAGGATCATTTAGATATAAAGCTTCACTAACTAGATGGTCAGAAGAGCCAAAGCGAACCCCTTTTTCTACTAGATGAACAACGATATTAGCCAAATCTGCTTTTGTAGGTAAAAGAAGAGCGAAATGATAGAGTCCAGTTGTTCTTCCTTGCTTTGGAACAACATCTTCAGGTTGTTCCAGTGATAGAATACTTGTCTTTCCATCAGTCGTTAATTTTGCGGATGTGTCTGTTCGTTCCAAAATATCAAATCCCAGTATATCTTTATAGAACTGTAATGAACGTTCTAGCTTTTCAACTATTATTTTGACATGTCCAACAAATGTGGTTGGCTTTGCATGATATCCCATTATTATCCTCCTAGATTATCTATAATTTTTTATAACTTTCCCTTTACAATATCATTTCATTTTTAAAATTAAGTTACTTTATGTAAGTAAGTTTATTTATATAATTAATTATTGTCAAGTAATTAAATTTCCAATTGTAAATAGTTTTTCATTTTAGTACAATACTCATTAAGAGAGGTGCATTTTTAAAATGAAACAACCTACAATCTGCCCGAAATTTGAAAAAGCAATTTCACTATTAAGTCAAAGATGGACAGCTTTGGTTATCTATCAATTATTAGTAGGGCCACAAAGGTTTAATGAGATACAATCTTCAATAGGTATAAGTGGAAAGGTATTATCAGATCGTTTAAAGGAACTGGAGCACCAAGGATTGGTTAAACGTGAGGTTATCCCTGAAACGCCTGTTATTATTGAGTATTCACTAACAGAAAGAGGACATAGTATCGAACCCATTTTAAGGGAAATTGAAAAATGGTCGCAAAAATGGGTAAAAATAGATTAAAAAAAATGGTAAAGGGTTGTTCCACAAGTCATGTCGGTGACTATTGGGAACAACCCTGTTTTTTTATACTGTTATTTGATTATTCGTTTCGATGGTTTCAATAAATTTTTCCATTGTTGAGGTTAAGTACGAATCAGCTCTTCTTATAAAAACGGTTTTGATTTTACTGTATTGATCTGGAAGGGTATAACATCTGATGAGCCCACTTTGCTCCAAATGGGTAACCGCTGATCTTGGGACGAATGCCACACCAAGTCCAACGACTACGCTACGCAAAATCGTTTCTAATGTGCCAAATTCCATCACTTTTCTTGGTGTAAGGTTTTGGTCTCTATACCACGCTTTAAATCTCGCTCGGTATCCGCAGCCTTCACTAAAGCAAAGAATGGTTTCCTCTTTCGACTCTTCCAATGAGGATGTACGAATATCTGATATTAACACAAGCTCCTCTTGCAAGACGTCATGCGACACAAGGTCAGGATGAAAGTCTGATTCAGAAACGAATGCTCCATCCAACTTATGATGTAACACTTGCTTTTCCAAATCTTCAGTGACACCAGTATATAATGACAGATCCACATTTTTATATTTTTTAGTATAGGTAGATAATATTTTTGGTAAATGAATGACAGTTTCAACTGTTCCAATTTCTAATTTACCAGACGGCTCATTTTTATTTTGAACGGCTTTTTTCATTTCATCTGTTAACAATAATATTTTTTTACTATAGGTTAATAGTTTCTTCCCCTCGGGTGTCAACGTCATTCCCCGACGATGTCGATTAAACAAAGGTGTATTTAGCTCAGCCTCGAGCTTCTGGATCCGTGATGTAATATTGGATTGAACGTAGCTCAACTCTTTTGCCACTTCTGTAATTGTTCCTTTTTCTGCTACCATCTGAAAAATTTCTAAGTCTTTGAATTCCACAGTTTCTCCTCCTGCTCGCACAATTATCTCTATAAATATGATATCAATAAAAATGATATTAATCATTGTTTTTATTCATTTTACAAGATATACAAATCGTTTTAAGATGATGATTATCGTAACTTATTGAAAGAGGTAGAGGAAAGTGAAAAATAGTGTACTAATCGGAGCGATTTTGTGTTTTATTGCAGCGGTATCATGGGGAGCAATGTTTCCTGTAGCTCATGCGGCATTTAAACATCTTGATCCCTTTTATTTTACAATCATTCGTTATGGCGCTGTAACTATTATATTAGTGGCCATCTTATTATGGAAAGAAGGAAAGCAAGCTTTCCGCTTTGAAGGAAAAGGACTTCAATTATGGTTTTTCGGCACGATGGCATTCACCGTCTATAATCTTTTTATCTTCTGGGGTGAAGATTTATTAGGTGCTTCCGGAGTAATGGTCGCATCAATTATGGAATCCCTAATGCCGATGATTTCCGTTGTAATCGTATGGATGATTTTTAGGAAACGCCCGCAACTATTCACATTAGGATGTGTAATCGTATCATTCATTGGCGCGATGTTGGTGATTACTAAAGGTGATGTTAGAGCTTTTCTTGGAGCAACTGATGACTTTATACCTTCATTACTAATATTCATTGCCGTAATAGGATGGGTCATTTACACGATGGGTGGTAGTGAATTTAGTGGTTGGTCTGCATTGCGTTATTCAACCTTAAGTTGTTTACTTGGAACAATTACTGCTATTGTAATTACAATTGGTGCAACTTTGTTCGGCTCTTTAACTGTCCCAACAGTAGAAAGTATGCTAACTGTTAGCCCACATTTATTATTTATGATTATTTTTCCTGGGGTGATTGCATTACTCGGTTGGAATATTGGTGTGAGCATATTATCACCATTAAATGGATTGCTGTTCATTAACTTTGTTCCCGTTACAACACTCTTGATTTCGATTTTTCAGGGTAATCAGGTAACGATGTTCGATCTTCTTGGTACAATCTTAATCATCGTTTCACTATTATCTAATAATATCTACGTAAGGCTGTCGCAAAAGAAAAAATCTGTTAAACAAGTTCGTACAAATTTGAGAGAAATGCCTTTATCCTAAAAAGGCTAACGCCCATCCAACATATCACTTGTTGAATGGGCTTTGTTTTGGATAAGTACCCTAATCTAATTCATAAAATCCACAAACCACAGTTCCCACTGCCTTTGCAGCGACAAGGAGGGCATCTTCATCAATATCAAATTTAGGATGATGATTGAAATAGGGATCCTTATCCCCCTTTGGCGTACATGCAATATAGAAGAAACAAGAAGGGAACTTTTCTGCATAATAAGCAAAATCTTCAGATGGTGCCATTGCTGGAAATTCCTTCACTTCTTTAATGTCTTTGTCATTTGCATTGTTTAGATACTCTGCAACTTTTCCTGTTAATTCTGGATCATTGTATAGGGGAGGATAATCCGTTTTGTAAGTTAGCTCACATGTTACTCCGAATTCTTCTTCAAGTCCACGGGCAAGACGTTTCACTTCTTTTTCAATTTTTTCCTTTGTTTCATCCGTCATATAACGAATGTCACCTTCAAGCTCTACGCTATCTTTGATGACATTAAATGTTCCTTTACCATCAAATGAACCTATCGTAATAACACCATTTTCAAATGGGCTTAAACGACGGCTAATGATTGTTTGAACGGCTGTTACAAAATGCGCCCCTGCCACAATCGCATCATTTGCCAAATGTGGCGATGAGCCATGGCCACCTCTACCTTGGACCTTTAATTTCATATAAGCTCTTCCGTTAAATGAATATCCTGCATGATACCCAACTGTCCCTGCCGGACCTAGTGGAAGTAGATGGATGCCGAATACATGATCTAAATCATCAAGAATACCAGATTCCACGATACTTTTTGCCCCACCCGGCGGAACCTCTTCGGCATGCTGGTGAATAATTTTGATTGTACCGGGTATTTCATTTTTTAATTGAATTAAACAGTCTGCTAGTACTAACAAATACGCTGTATGCCCATCATGACCACACGCATGCATCACACCTTCAGTCTTTGATTTAAACGGTACATCTGTTTCTTCGACAATAGGAAGCGCATCAAAGTCTGCACGCAGGCCAATGTTTTTTCCAGACTTCCCCCCCTTTATTGTCACGACAATTCCATAACCATTCCCAACATTGGCTTGAACCTCTACATCTTTCCCTTTATAAAAATCTAAAATATACTGTGCTGTTTTTTCTTCTTTAAAGGATAGTTCGGGATTTTCATGTAAATGTCTGCGGATTTCAATCATTTCATCCTTTCGTGATTCTAACATTTCCATCAATTGTTCTTTCATTGGCTGTTCTCCTTTTCGACTATTCTAAAATGGGCTCTTTAGTTGGTGTTTTGTTAGAAGCAGGATTTGGTTTAACCTCTTTAGTTGTTTTTCCTGCATCTTTTGGTACCAGCATAATAATCGATAGTATCGATAAAATACCGAAGATGACATTAACAATGATTCCTACCGTAGCTGCAAATTCTAGGTTCCCATTAGCTGCTATTGCCGCGTAAGCTGTAGCAGAAATTGCAACACCGAATGCACTACCTAGTGAACTTGCCATTTTATAAACACCAGCGGCTTCCCCCACTTTTTCAGATGGCGCATTTGATACAGAAGTATCTGTTGAAGGGGTGGCATAGATTCCAAGTCCTAATCCAAATAATGCAAATCCAATAAACACAACAACTGTATAAGCAAGATCAGATAAGAATGTTAATCCCATGACACCTACACCAATCGTAGTAATAGTAGCGCCCCAAACCATTGGCTTTTTTGCGCCTACTTTTTGTAGGATTTTTTCCCCAACACGGATCATTGCCAATACCGCTACTAAATAACCGAGGGACAACATACCCGATTGAAAAGAATTAAAACCTCTACCCACTTGTACATACGTATTCGCTACAACTAATGTACCAGCAATCGCATTCAGCAAGAAGTTGGATACAGTTGCACCAGTATAAGGCGCATTTTTAAATAAAGCAAAATCAATAAGAACAATTTCTTTATTCTTCTCTACTTTAATGAAAAGGAGAAGACCTATTATTGTTACTGCAGCAAGGCCTAGCGAAATTGGACTTGTCCATCCTAAATCTGCCCCATATGTAATAAACACATTTAGTGCGATCATCGTTACGATAAAAATTGCTAAGCCTGAGTAATCGAATTTAAAAGAACCTGAGGATTCTTGTTTACTTTCTGGTGTATCCTTTAATAAAAACATCCCAACGATTGCAAAAGTAATCGAAAATACGAAAATCCATCTCCATCCTAAAGATGTCGCGATTGTGCCACCTGCAAAAGAAGCAACCCCTGACCCTCCCCAGGAACCAATGGACCAAAAACTGAGTGCACGTTGTCGTTCTGCTCCCTCGAAATAAGCCTTCATTAATGCAATTGTTGATGGCATAATACATGCTGCTGAAACACCTTGAATAATACGTCCCATAATTAGTAATACAGACCCTTGAGCCATTAACAGACATAGTGAACCGACAATACTTAAGATAAATCCAAAATAGGCAATCCTTTTACGACCTATTTTGTCAGCTAAACCACCTGCAGCCACGATAAGCAACCCTGAGAATAGTGCTGTTAAACTTATGGCGATGTTCAGCGTCCCAAGTGAAATCCCTAAATCCTCTTGCACGGCAGGGACTACATTGACCATTGCTTGCGCAAATAACCAGAATGTAATAACACCAAATACAATCCCAATTATCATTTTGTTTGTACCTTTATATGCTAACTCCATAGATTTCCCCCCTTTTACTACTAGAATCTCCTCCGCAGTCCACATCATCCTGCGAATTAGCCCCACTTTTTTACAATTTTTCGACTAGTACAGTTCGTATTTCCGCTCGCTTAACACGATTAATCCAGTTCAAACAAACGTTTAATTGAAATTGCAAGTCGTTGATACATCTGGGCTAATCCGTTAAACAAACGTTTGATTGAAAATGGGCTTTTACGAAAATGATTGATTAGTACAGATTGTTTTTAAGGCTAAAAAGCTCAGCATCAAAAAACCCCCATAAATAGTTTAATGGGGGCTTTCGTAAAGTTTTTTATATATTAGGACAGGACTCTACTGAAGCATACTTAATTTCTCTGCATAGCGCTTTTCATTAAAAGGAACTTGGTTTTTCAAAAGTTCGTACATTTCTTCAATAAGCACTCTGCCGATCATTTCTTTAGACTCCATTTCTGAGAAACCTGAGTTGACCAATCGTTCCAAGGTTTCTTTGGTACATTTTGGGTCATTTATGTTAATCTGATTATCCACAATTTCGATAATTTTAGCTTTTAATTTTTCTTTAACCATCAGCCTTTTCCTCCCGCTTCATGTTTATTTATTTAGTATCTATTTTATAATTAATTTTGCGACTGCTTCACAGTGAACAGTGTGCGGAAACATATCTACAGGTTGTACCTCGGCTGTTTTATACCCACCATCTTCTAAAATTCGAAGGTCTCTTGCAAGAGTTGCTGGGTTACATGAAACATAAATAACTTTCTTCGGTTTCATTTTTAAAATCGTTTGTAATAACGCCTCATCACAACCCTTACGAGGAGGGTCAACGACAATGACATCCGCCCTAACTCCGTCTTTGTACCAAGCTGGAATGACAACCTCTGCCTCTCCAACCGCAAACTCTGAATTATCGATATGATTTAGGGCAGCGTTCCGCTTCGCATCCTCAATCGCTTCAGGAACAATTTCAACTCCATACACTTTCTTTGCTTTCTGGGCTAAAAATAATGAAATAGTACCAATTCCACAATAGGCATCAATAACTGTCTCTTCCCCTGTTAACCCTGCATACTCCAACGCTTTGTCATACAGTACCTTTGTTTGTTCAGGATTAACCTGATAAAACGATCTTGCAGAGATCGCAAACTTGATATCACCAATATTATCGTAAATATATTCTTCACCCCAAAGGACATTTGTTTCATTTCCAAAAATCACATTCGTCTGTTTGGAGTTAATGTTTTGTACAATCGATTTAACACCTGGCAAGTTTTCAGTAATCTCTAAGATGATTTTATTCTTTTGTGGAAGCTCTCTCGTTCTAGTGACAAGTACAACCATAATTTCTCCAGAAACCAAGCCATAACGTGCCATAATGTGACGAAGAGTACCTTTGTTATTCTTCTCATCATAGGCCTGTATTCCAAACTTCTCACAGATTGTTTTCACTGTTTGCACAACCAAATCATTCTTCTCTTGTTGGATAAGGCAAGCTTCCATATCAATGATTTCATGGCTTCGCTGTTGGTAAAACCCTGCAACTAGGCCGCCTTCACGGTCTGCTACTGGAACCTGTGCCTTGTTCCGATATCGCCATGGATTATCCATTCCAAGAACAGAGTGAACCTTGATATTTTGTAGCTTACCGATGCGTGTTAATACTTCCTGAACCTGTTTTTGTTTCGCAACTAACTGTCCCTCATAGCTGAGATGTTGAAGCTGACAGCCCCCGCATTCTTTATATATCGGACACGGAGCATCGACGCGATATTCGCTTTTTTGGTAAATCTCTATTAGACGGCCAAAGCCGTAGCCTTTATTGACTTTGGTAACTTTGATTTTTGCTTTCTCATCTGGTAGACCGTTCGGAACAAAGATCGGAAAGCCTTCAATTTTAGCCACACCTGCTCCATCATGGGTAAGATCCTCAAATGTGACATCATAGTAAGTATTTTTTTCAACTGGCGGTTTCAGTTTTGTCATTGTGTATTCTTCCTTTGCGTTCAAAATGCTGAACTGATTGTAACATATCGGAGGGAGGTTACGCCAATGTGTGGGGGAGGTTTGGGTATTAAGTATTCAGATCTAGAGTTAGCAAAACGTATTCAAAGCTTAGCATCGTCCATGCTATCCAATTTCACCTTCGTGCCTAGGCAGGGCTGATTTACTTGCGTTCCCCTTTTGCCTTCCTTCGCCGCTAATCGGGCACGATTCACTCACTCGCCCTTACCCTTATCTAAACCCAAAAAAAATCTGGCTCACGCCAGATTTCAATCCATCTTTTCTGCTTTTTCTTTTGATACTAGCACATTTATATGTTTGTACAGATTTACGAACTCACCTGGCAGCAAGCCGCCATATTCCCCGTCAAGATTGATTTGCATTTTTTCAGTAGGATTTACTTTAACACGATTTGCTTTTGTGTAAAGAACATGTGGGTCATTAATATGCTCTCCACGAATTGCCAAAGTCGCGACCTTAATAAAATCGGCAAGGTTTGCCTTTTTTAAAATTAACAAATCAAACAAGCCGTCATTCAATGAAGAGTCTGGTGCCAGCTTTTCAAAGCCTCCGACAGAGTTCGTTAAGGATACAAGAAATAACATAATCTCGCCCTCAAACAGTTTCCCATCATACTCAATACTAACTTCAGTTGGACGGATTGAAGGCAGCA
Organism: Ferdinandcohnia sp. SAFN-114; assembly: GCF_059415045.1. Taxonomy (NCBI): domain Bacteria; kingdom Bacillati; phylum Bacillota; class Bacilli; order Caryophanales; family Bacillaceae; genus Ferdinandcohnia; species Ferdinandcohnia sp. SAFN-114. The sequence continues at coordinate 23,379 of NZ_JBPFDQ010000021.1, forward strand.
TCTCCATCCCTTTTAAATAATAGGCAAGCTGCCCAAGCATCGTTTTCAGTTTGCTTGGTACCTCATAGGTTAACTCAGTTAGCCTTCCTCCACCTGCAATGTTAACGAAATATTTATCATTTATACGGCCGATATCGATTGGAACAGAGTTTCCTTCTACAATCACGTCACAAGCACCATCAATATTTCGAGGAACTCCAATTGCGCGTGCAAAGTCATTCGTTGTTCCAACAGGAATAATTCCGAGTGTTGGACGATATTCCTGCTCAGCCAAGCCATTTACAACCTCATTAATGGTTCCATCGCCACCTGCAGCTATTACAAGGTCATACTTTCTTTCAACCGCAATTCGAGCGGCATTTGTTGCATCGCCAGCCCCAGTCGTGGCATGACATGAGGTTTCATATCCTGCTTTTTCTAGCTTCTCTAACACCTCGGGCAGATGTCTCTTAAACAATTCTCTACCAGAGGTAGGGTTATATATAATACGAGCTCTTTTCATTTTCATCATCCTAAAAAAGATAATCTTTATATTTCATTTACATCATAGCTTAACCAAATGATTTAATCAATTTGGTCCATTAGCAAAAAAATCCAATTCTACCACACCTATTTACTATATCATTTATATTCAAAAAACACTATTAAGTTGCCCCTTTTAACTTACGCTTATTACACAAAAATGCGCATAGCCAAGGCCAAATCGCAAAACCTTTTCTTACATTTTTTCAACTAGATTTACTGTTACAAGATCACTATTAAAAATCGATAACTTATATGTTCCTTCGCCCAACTTTTTTGTGCCTTTGTATAATTTTTCGGTGGTACTTTCCTCGTAAACCTCTTCAATTCCACCACGTTCAGTTGTATCGATTTTATCCCACTTTATATTTCCATTCTCAAGGACATTATTCGAAACAGCTGACAACAGAATGTCACTCTTATCATTCACATGAATCGATACATTTGACACTCCATCTACAACCCAGTTATTTTCAAGTGAGCCCGGATAAAGTGAGACATTATTATGTTCACCTCGAACCTCTAGTCTAATCGAACTTGGCACAATAATCGTGGGCTCAATTGTTGCATATGTAGAAAATGGACCCGTCTGATCTGCAGGTTCTTTCAATGTCACGTACATAGTGTCCCCGACAACCTTTGTAAATACATAATCCTTTGTTTCTGCAATGATTGGGTCTGCCTTCGGGTGGACCGTTGCACGGAACACGCCAAATACATGAAGTTCATTCGCAGTAGATCCTTCGACTTTGCTTGTTACTCCGTTCGTTTCAAGGACCACACGCTTGATATCACTTGCCAACTTTTCCTCAATTGCTGGCAAATCCAATGTACGGTGCTCTGCCCCAATCACGCCTTGAACCTCATCAACAAGCCCTATAGATGATAACAAGGTAAACCCGATTCCAATTGTTCCGATAATCCCAACAAAAAGAATACTTAAAAAGTCATATTTAACAATTGGATTTTCCTGCTTTGACATAAATAGATAGACGACAATTTCTATTCCCAACACGATTAGAATGATTGGCCACCACACAAGCAGCGGCTCCATCATTTGCATTCCTTTTAGCTGTGATAGGAAAAGAAGAATCCCAAGCAAGACTAAAGATAACCCCATTGAAACTGAACCAACCCGCCACTTTCGCATTACGCATTCTCCTTCCGTTTTTTACTTCCTACCATCAACTTCAAGCCACCACCAATGAGTAAGATACAAATAATCGTGCCTTGGAAGTAATTATAGTAAAAATATTGAACATCAAAATTGAAAACTCTCATAATCGTAGGACCCACCGTAGGAAGGACAACATTTACGAGTAAATAGTAAATCCCTAAGGCAATTAGCCCAAATCCGACCCATTTTTGGTGATTGACAATATAGGAAACGACCGGAACATCCTCAAGGTCATCTTCTCCATGCTTTGACACCTTTTGTAGGGCATCAAAAAAGCTATAAAACCAAATAATGGGGATTAAAAACAGAAATAATGACAACCTCAGAACATCTAAAATATAAATCGCGAATAAAAAGGCAGCCATCAGCTGTATACCTCGTTTTTGAAGGCCAAGATACAAATGCCCTGCTCCCGGGAAAATGGCTAAAATTGTTGCTAGCGTTTTGCTTTTACGCCCTTGCTCACGTCTTGTTTCCTCAAAATCCTCGATTATGGTCTTATCAACTAACTCTTCTCCACGGTGTTTTTTCCCTATTAACTGAATCGCATCAAACATGTTGTATACCCACAAAATTGGTAGAATCCCTAAAAATACCAAGAATGCCCCTTGATCTGTAAAAATGGAAATAAACACAACCATGGTTCCCAATCCGAAGAATCCGATAAGAAAGGTTAATCCACGGTTTAGCAAGCCTAGTTGAAAATGCCCTAACCCCGGGATAAACGAAAGAATAATTGTATAGAAACGTTCTGAATCATCCGATCTAGTAACAATAACTTGTTCATCTCCCGATTGAACTACCTGCTGCTTTTGGTTTTGCTTATTATTTCGTAATAGAAAGATAACCATATCGAATACATTAATAACCGCTACAAAAAATGCAAAGATGAGCCCAACTAAAAGTGGATCTTCAAATCCAGTCATCATCCATCCAAAGATTCCTATTAATATAGGCCCGACTGTACCCACTCCATAAAAAAACCCTCTTATCTTTCGATTCACATAAAAATGTCCAACACCTGGAATAAATGATAGGAAAAATGCCAGCACTGGATTATAACTCATTTTTCTCCCTCCTCTTGATCTGTATTGATTATGTCAAAAACCGATAAAGCTTTTTCCATCAAACTAGTTGAAACAGATTGTCTTTGTTTAGAAAAGCTAGATGCCTCCACTGTCCCCACTATACCCGTCATACTTTGGAAGACCCCAGTTGACATTAATGATAATGTTACAACTGCCGCAACTCCATAATGGAATATCGGACTTTGTAAAATAGACTTCTTTTGTTTTTCCTTGTTCACCGGTAGCTTCATTACTACCTCGTCTGTAAAATGAATATTTTCAAGATCCGGAAGCTCAACTGCTTGGTCCTCTACTAGTTTCATATATATTTCTAAACATTGGTCACAGGAATACAGGTGATCTTCAAGTTCTCCCCGCCTTGATTCTGCTAATTCATCCTTCATGTACATTAACCATTCTTCGTCTCTGTAATGTCTCACCTAAAATCATCCTCCTTCCAATGTTTTTTCATCCAATTTCTAGCTCGGTATAATTTGGTTTCAACCGTCTTTACTTCGACCTGTTGCTCTTCTGCAATTTGTTTATAACTTTTTTCTGCTATGTAATAAGCTTCAATCACTTTACGATAATTCGTAGGCATATCGTGTAACCGATTTTTGACCAGTTCTCTTTGTTCTTTTTGTAAAAGTGGCAATACAACATTTTCCTCTGGGGAAGAGAATGTCGGGAGGTCATCCGGTTCAAGAACCATTTCTTGCTGCCGAAGTTTCTTCCGCTTTACATCAATTGCGTGGTTCATAGCAATCCGTGTCATCCATGCTTTAATGCCCTGCGAACTGTACTGGGGGAGAGCATAATAGATTTTTAGAAACACTTCCTGCGATGCATCCTCGGCATCCTTTTCATGTCGTAAAACTGAATATATTACCTTGAATACTAGATTCTTATATTTTTCGATAAATAATCGAAATGCGTGCTCATCGCCTGCTTTTACCTTTTCAATCAGAATCTCATCCTGAATTGCGCTCTCCCCCCTTCTCTTTTCTCTACCCTATTAGACGAACTTAACCCTACTATACCCTACACTTTTTATAAAAAAATTATAAAAAAATTTAAAATCACGAAAAAAGACCCTCAAAACTTGAAGGTCTCCTAAACAATTAACTATCTCGATGACGTAATTTATATATTAATGCTGCGATTAATGTTGATGGCAGATTTAACAAATTCCCTTGGAGGTTATACTGTAATTGTTGCTCCTCGAAGGACATGTCCTCATACAATTCATTATGTGTTTTTTTCGTTTTCTTTAATTCTTCCTTCGTTGCAGCTATATTTCGATATTGGAACGGAATCATGATTAAAATATAAAGAACTACAATCGCTCCAAGTATCATCCATATCAAATCCATCTTCGCACCCCCTTGAGTGAAAACGCTTATATTTAGTTTACGATTAGGACCCTGAGAAGGTTTCATGCGTAATGCATAAATATATTTTTTCTGCCAATGGTTTATCAATAAGCACCGTTTGCAGGACATGCTACACTCTATTTCTATCGAGTGTGTACCCGGTAGAGCTCTTTTGCGGCACATACCAAGCACTATTTCCGCCAAGCCTGTACCGGTAGTGCTCTCTTGCGGGACATGCCACACACTATTTCTGCCAAGCCTGTACCGGGAGAGCTCTCTTATGGGCATGCTGAACCGCTATTTCATTCAAGCCTGTACCTGTAGAATTCGCTTGCGGGACATCCTACTCCGCTATTTCAACCGACCGTATACCGTAAAACTCACCGTTGCTTGGCAACCAAAAAAAAGACCTACTTTTTAAAAATAAGTAGGTCTTCGTCTTTTATAATTTATTCATTTCTTCAGCAAGAATTTTGTTTACCATTTGTGGGTTGGCTTGTCCTTTTGTTTGTTTCATAACTTGGCCAACTAGGAAACCAATCGCTTTCCCTTTACCACTCTTAAAATCTTCGACGGATTGAGGGTTGTTACTGATCACTTCAACGATAATCTTTGTTAGAGCACCTTCATCAGAGATTTGAACAAGTCCTTTTTCCTTCACGATTGTTTCAGCATCTCCGCCATTTTCAATTAACTCTTTAAAGACGGTTTTAGCAATTTTAGAAGAAATTGTTCCGTTTTCGATTAGTTTAATCATACCTGCAAGTCCTGCTGGAGTTAAGGCAATTTCATGTAATTCCTTCTGCTCGGCATTTAGGTACCCTGAAACTTCACCCATAATCCAGTTTGAGGCTTGTTTTGCATCAGCGCCACTTTCTACTGTTTCTTCAAAGAAATCAGATGTTTCCTTCGTTACAGTTAAAACAGATGCATCATATTCTGGTAGTCCCAGTTCTTCAATATATCTCTTTTTACGAGCATCTGGAAGCTCAGGAATTTCTGCACGAACTCTTTCCATCCACTCATCGTCAATATAAAGTTCAACTAAGTCTGGCTCTGGGAAGTAGCGGTAATCGTCCGAACCTTCTTTTACACGCATTAAAATAGTTGATTTTGAAGATTCATCATAGCGACGTGTTTCTTGTTCGATTACGCCACCTGCAGATAAAACTTCAGCCTGACGGATCTCTTCATATTCAAGACCATTTTTAACGAATGCAAATGAGTTTAAGTTCTTAAGTTCCGTTTTTGTACCGAACTCTTCTTGGCCGACTGGACGTAGTGAGATGTTAGCATCACAACGAAGTGAGCCTTCCTCCATTTTACAATCAGATACACCTGTGTATTGGACGATTGATTTTAGTTTTTCCAAGTAGGCATATGCTTCCTCAGGTGTACGAATGTCTGGCTCAGATACAATCTCAATCAATGGTGTTCCTTGACGGTTCAAGTCAACCAATGAATAACCACGACCAGAGTGAGTAAGTTTACCCGCATCTTCCTCTAGGTGAAGACGTGTAATCCCAATCTTTTTCTTTTCGCCATTTACTTCGATTTCAATCCAACCATTCTCACCAATCGGCTTATCAAATTGAGAGATTTGGTAGGCCTTTGGGTTATCCGGATAAAAATAGTTTTTACGGTCGAACTTTGTTTCCTGGTTAATCTCACAGTTTAAAGCCATTGCAGCCTTCATCGCCCACTCTACAGCTCTTTTATTTATAACCGGAAGTACACCTGGGTACCCCAATTCAACGACACTAGTTAATGTATTTGGCGCAGCTCCGAATTCATTCGGTGCGCTTGAAAATATTTTTGATTCGGTTTTAAGTTCAACGTGAACCTCCAACCCGATAACTGTTTCAAACTTCATCTCTATTTTCACCCCTTACAATTGTGGTTTTTGTTTATGATGTTCGGTTGCTTTTTCAAACGCATCTGCAACACGATAAATTGTACTTTCATCAAAATGTTTACCAATAACTTGCAGACCAAGTGGTAATCCATTTGAGAATCCACATGGTACCGATATTCCTGGTACACCTGCAAGGTTCACTGGGATGGTTAGAATATCATTCGCATACATTGTAAGTGGGTCGTCCATGTTTTCACCAATTTTAAACGCTGGAGTTGGTGTAGTAGGTCCAATGATGACATCATATTTTTCAAGTACATCTTCAAAGTCTTTCTTGATTAATGTACGAACTTTTTGTGCCTTTTTATAGTAAGCATCATAGTAGCCTGAGCTTAACGCAAAGGTTCCGAGCATGATACGACGTTTTACTTCGTCACCAAAGCCCTCGCTTCTCGTTTGCTTGTACATCTCAATGAGATTTTCTGCATTATCTGTACGGTATCCATAACGAACGCCATCAAAGCGTGCAAGGTTTGCTGATGCTTCTGAAGATGATAATAAGTAATATGTTGCTAATGCATATTTTGAATGTGGAAGAGAAACTTCTTCCCATGTTGCGCCAAGTCCTTCAAGAACCTTAAGTGAGTCAAGAACAGATTGACGAACTTCCTCATTTACACCTTCACCTAGATATTCCTTAGGCACAGCAATTTTCAAGCCTTTAACATCACCTGTTAAAGCAGATACGTAGTTTGGTACGTCGACGTTCGCAGAAGTTGCATCCATTGGATCAACACCAGAAATTGCTTGTAAAAGGAAAGCATTATCCTCAACTGTGCGTGTAACTGGTCCAATTTGATCTAATGAAGATGCAAAAGCGATTAAACCAAAACGTGAAACTCTTCCGTACGTAGGCTTTAATCCAACCACTCCACAAAAAGCTGCTGGTTGTCGAATGGAACCGCCGGTATCAGAACCAAGTGAGAATAATACTTCTCCAGCCGCAACCGCTGCTGCAGATCCACCACTAGACCCTCCTGGAACACGTTCTAGATCCCATGGATTTTTTGTTACCTTAAAGCTTGAGTTTTCATTGGAAGAACCCATTGCAAATTCATCCATGTTTAACTTACCAATCGTAACTGATTGAGCATTCTGAAGCTTTTGAACGACCGTTGCATCATAAATCGGATCAAAGTTTTCTAGTATTTTACTTGCTGCCGTTGTACGAACGCCTTTGGTTACAATATTGTCTTTAACACCGATTGGCATACCAAATAATAAGCCTAATTCATCACTGTTTCCAAGTGCTTCATCTAATTGCTTCGCGTATTCTTTTGCATTTTCTTCATTCAATGTTAAAAAAGCTTGTACCTTATCATCAACCGCATTGATACGCTTGAATGATTCATCTACAAGATCTGATACTGAAATTTCTTTTTTATGTAAAAGTGCTTGTAATTCTGAAATTTTGTGATCAAAAAGTGACACTTTGTCTCCCCCCTTTATTCAATGATAGATGGTACACGGAACTGTCCATCTTTCGCATCTGGTGCGTTTTTCAAAACTTCTTCAACTGGTAATCCTTCTTTTGCAACATCTTCACGCATTACATTTTTCACGGAAAGAACATGTGAAGTTGGCTCCACATTTTCTGTATCTAGTTCATTTAATTGTTCAGCAAATGAAATAATCGCATCTAACTGTTGTTGGAACATCTTCGCTTCGTCCTCTGTCACAGCTAAACGCGCTAGGTTAGCAACATGTTTAACTTCTTCAATCGAAATCCTCGACATTTTCCCTTCACCTCCACCGTCCATACAATATACTGATAATATCAAAATTTTCACCGTTTCGGCAATAGTTCCTCCCTCATTCTTCCCGTTTTCGACAAGAAACAACTCGAAACTTCTGGCTGGGCAGATTATTTCTCTTTTAAATAGGGAATTGGTATAGTAGGATTGATAAAATACAGGATGTGGAGTGATTGGAATGGAAAGGATTACTTCTGTTGAACAATTTAATGAGATTATTCAATCTGAAGGTGCCATTATTAAATTTGATACAACTTGGTGCCCTGATTGCAGACGACTTGAAGCGTTCATTGGTGAGGTTCTCGAAACTCACAATAGTGTTCCTTGGTACAGCATGGATAAGGACGAGTTCCCTGAAATCGCTGAAAAGTATAATGTAATGGGAATCCCAAGTCTTCTATATTATAAAGGTGGAGAAAAGCTAGGACACTTACACAGTGCTAACGCGAAAACACCTGAGCAAGTCAACGAATACCTTGAAGGATTAGGGATCTAATATCTCAAAGAAGTGCCGTTAATTGTTTAGTACAAGCAACTAACGGCATTATTTGTCTAGTTTAGATTTAATTCTAAAATAATCTCTGTTCCATCTAACATCTCACCCGTATTTACAAATCCGATGGATTCATAAAATCGTAAAGCTACTATGTTGTCTGGCTCTGTTGATAGACGGATACACTCACAATCTTCATTTGTTCTTAATTGATCAATAATTTTTTTCATCGCGGATTTACCATAGCCTTTTCCTTGGTAACGAACATCAATCATCAACCTTGGAACCCAATATTTATTTCTGGGCTCAAGTGATGGATCATAATCCGTCATGACAAATCCAATCACAACTTCTTCCAAATAAATTGCATACGGTGTATAACAAGGATTTACCTTAGACTCTGCAATTGAAAATACATTAGGCGCAATTTTCTTATCCTGCCCTTCGCCCAATTTTAAGCTAATGCACTCATAAAAATTTTCGATTGTAATTTCTTTAATCTTTATTGATGACATATCCTGGCTCCTCGCAACTTATTATCCTATTAAAATAATTATGAGTGACCTCGCTTACATAGGCAACAAAAGAAATGTCCTTCATTTTATCCGAATCCATCTTAATTGGAATCACTTCAGGCTCTTCCCTATCAGCCTGTCCAAATCTGTACCGTTTTCTGACTCACTTTTGGATTTCCTACTTGGCCTGTCAAAATCTTATTCCGACTTACATTTTGATTTTCTACATCCCAAGAATGATATAAGGAATTAGAAATCTAATAAAGTAGGCCGCTATTTGTTACAATGCAAATAACGGCCTCTCGTTTTCAATCTATAAGAATACTTTTCTATGCTTTTTTCAGTTTCTCTTTTACCGCGTCAAATTCATCAAGGATTTCTTGTGATGGTGCCTTTGTAACTAAGCTGACAACGATAATCGTAATTGTGGCAAGTAGGAAACCTGGAACAATTTCATACAAACTAAATGGAATGACTGCTTCTCTAATAACCTCTCCAGCCTCATTCAATTTAGGTGTAGAAAGAATACTCCAGACAACAACTGTAACTGCTCCTACGATCATTCCGGCTAACGCTCCCCAACGATTCATCCGTTTCCAGAACAGGGAGAGAATGATAACAGGACCAAATGCAGCTCCAAATCCTGCCCAAGCATATCCAACAAGATCTAATACCTTGCTATCACGGTCATACCCTAGGAAAATAGCAATTACTGCAATTACAAGAACCGCAATTCTACCAACCCACATTTCTTCTTTCTGACTAGCTTCCTTTCTAAAGATAGCTTTATAGAAATCTTGGGTCAATGCACTTGAAGAAACAAGTAACTGCGAATCAACTGTACTCATAATGGCTGCTAAGATCGCCGCTAGTAAGAATCCAGCAACCCATGGGTTAAATAATACTTGTGAAAAAACGATAAACACTGTTTCTGAGTTAGCTAAAGGTGCATCAGCGAAATAAGCAATACCCGTAAATCCAATAAAGATTGCGCCAAATAGTGATAATACCATCCAAGTCATTCCGATAAAACGCGCTTTTGGAATCTCTTTTGTTGATTTAATACCCATAAATCGAACGATGATATGTGGCTGACCAAAATAACCTAGCCCCCACGCTAATAATGAAATAATTCCAAGTGTAGTAGCACCAGACATAACATCTAGATAAGATGGGTCGATAGCACCGATTTGATTGACTGTATCACCCCATCCACCAAGTTCGTAGATCACGACGATTGGAATGATGATTAATGCTAGGAACATCAAGATTCCTTGAACAAAATCAGTCCAACTTGCAGCTAAGAAACCACCAAAGAAAGTATAGGAAAGTATGACGGCAGCTCCAACCCATAGGGCGAGTTCATAGTCCATTTTAAATGAGCTTTCTAAAAGAATTGCTCCACCTACAAGACTTGCAGAAGTATAGAAGGTAAAAAATACTAAGATAACAACCGCGGAAATAACACGTAGTAGCTTTGTTCCATCACGGAATCGATTTTCAAAATAGTCAGGAACCGTTATCGAATCATTTGAAACCTCTGTATACACACGGAAAGGCTTCGCAATAAATTGCCAGTTCAGATAAGCACCTATTGCCAAACCAACTGCAATCCATATTTCACCCATTCCACCAGCATACATTGCACCAGGTAAACCGAGCATGAGCCAACTACTCATATCAGACGATCCAGCACTAAGGGCTGCAACCCCTGCACCTAACCTTCTTCCACCCAGTACATAGTCGGTTAAATTTTTTGTCATTCTTGCAGCAAGGATACCGATGACCAGCATTCCTACAAGATAGATAATAATTGCTGTTAACGTTTGTACGTTAATATCCATGTTTAGACATCCTCTCCTTTGTCAGTAAATAATGTGATAGTTGATAATACAATTAACGAAAGCATCGGCACGAACAGCCAAAAATATGTGACACCCGTTAAACTATATTCCATACCTTCACCCCCCTCAAGGTTTCGTTAATCCTATCCCTATGCAGTTATATACAATTTCATGATAATTCCCATTTTTCGATATTAACTGCAACTCAAGATAAACACTTATAAATATTAACATAAGATAATTTACAGAACAGATAGAATATTATAAAAACATACGACTAATGTATAATTATTCACAAATCCAGTGTAAATTTGCAATATAAATCTAATAATCTAATAACTATTCATCGAAACTAATAAAATTAAATCGAACTTTTTTCAGAAAAAGGCTATATATTTGTTATTTTTCAGAAATACTGAGAAAATAAGTAGTATAAAATTTTAATAAAAAAACAGGAGAATCGACATGAATGTAAAAATTAATCGTAATGCTGCAAAAACAATGAAGAAAATGCTCGAAAGTGAAGAATCAGAAGGAAAAATGCTTCGTGTGGTAATCACAGAAGTACACGGTGACCACGCCCATTATGCCCTTCAGTTTGATAACCCTACAGAGCATGATGAAATTGTCAAAACCGATAAGGATATTGAAGTCCTTCTTGATACGAGGGATGCGGAATTTTTAGATGGTGTATGGATTCAATTCTTCTACGTTCCAGAAGAGCAATTTGTAATTACCAATCCTAAAAAAGGACATCATCACCATTAAACATTAAAACGCCCTCTCATGTGACGAAAGGGCGTTTATTTTTATAGCATTTCAGATATTGTTTTAGCTTGCATGTGAAGAAGAAGATAGTCTGGGCCACCTGCTTTTGAGTCTGTTCCAGACATATTGAATCCACCAAATGGTTGATAGCCTACAATTGCTCCCGTACAACCACGGTTAAAATAGAGATTACCCACGTGGAAGTCTTCCTTTGCTTTTTCGATATTTGCACGGTTGTTTGAAATAACTGCACCTGTTAATCCATACTCTGTGTTATTTGCAATGTCAATTGCATGGTTAAAATCGCGTGCCTTACTGAATGCGACTACAGGACCAAATATCTCCTCTTTCATGATACGTGCCTCTTCTTCCACATCAGCGAAGATTGTAGGTTGGATGAACCAGCCTTTAGAATCATCACCTTCTCCACCATGAAGAAGTTTCCCTTCCTTCTTCCCAATCTCAACATAGCTCATAATCTTGTCATAAGCACCTTGGTCATTAACAGGCCCCATATAGGTTGATTGTTGAGTAGGGTCTCCCACTGTTAGTTCCTTTGTTAATTCAACAGCACGGCTTAGTACCTCATCATATACATCTTCCACGATAACTGCACGTGAACATGCTGAACATTTTTGTCCAGAGAATCCGAATGCTGATGCAACAATGGATTTAGCTGCTAATTCTAGATCAGCTTCTTTATCAACGACGATTGTATCTTTACCGCCCATCTCAGCGATGACACGTTTTAACCAGATTTGGCCATCATTCAATTTGGATGCACGCTCATATATACGTAAACCGACATCACGTGATCCAGTAAAGCTGATGAAACGAGTTTTTGCGTGATCTACAAGGTAGTCACCCACTTCAGAGCCACTTCCAGGGATATAATTGACAACTCCTGCAGGTAATCCTGCTTCTTCTAGAACTTCCATGAATTTCGCAGCAATTACTGGAGTTGTACTTGCTGGTTTCAGTAACACCGTATTACCTGAAACCAATGCAGCCGTAGTCATACCGGCCATAATCGCAAAAGCGAAGTTCCAAGGTGAAATGATAACCCCAACACCTAGTGGGATATAAGTAAAACGATTATGTTCAATTGGACGGCTTTCTACCGGAATTCCATTCTTTAATTTTAACATTTGTCGCCCGTAGTACTCCATAAAGTCAATAGCTTCTGCTGTATCTGCATCTGCTTCATTCCAAGGTTTACCCGCCTCTTTTACGAGTAAAGCAGAAAACTCATGCTTGCGACGACGAACGATTGCTGCTGCTCTAAAAAGAATATCAGCACGCATTTCCGGGCTTGACTTTCTCCACGTTTGGAATGTTTTATCCGCAACTTGCATAGCCTTTTCAGCTAGCTCTCGGTTTGCTTTTGACACACGGCCAACTACTTCCTCTTTGTTAGCAGGGTTTACAGAGACGATTTTGTCTTCGGTTGAGATGCGTTCACCACCTATAATTAGGTCGTAATTATTGCCTAAATATGATTCTACAGTCTTCAGACCGGCCTCAAACGCTTTCTTATTTTCCTCAATTGAAAAATCAGTAAATGGTTCATGTTTGTAAGGTACTACCATTCTACTTCGCCTCCCTTTGTAATCTTTAAAGATAACAATATCATTCTACTAAAATAAAGCGCTTACTTCAAACAGGAATTAAATAGTCGAAATACTCTTTATACTCATTTTGTACTGTAAAAGGGTAGTTCCATCCAAAACAAAAGGGTGAATTGAATCAATGTCCAATACACCCTTACACTCCACTGTTTCCAGTGGTATATTCATTTGTCTTTTGTCTTATGAACGGATTGAAGATGGACCAACTAATGCTGTTGGATTTTCACCTAATGCTAATTTACTGATATTTACATAACTAAGCTGTTTATGCGTATTCAACATTTCTCTCAATTCATTAAATTTTGCATCCGCTCTTAGTTTTTCAACTTCTCTTTGATAAACAGATGCTACATAATCTTCTGAGGACATTGGTTGGATTTCCCCCATAATTAATGAGCCCATATATTGATACCCATACTGCATTCGACGGGTTAACTTAATGATATTTATGAATTTTTTATAAATAGTTGGCTTTGTCTTGTTTAAGTTTTCAATCGCATTTTGTGCATCTTTCAATTGCTTGTAACTTGCTACTACTATCATATAATCATCTTCCTTATTTATGTTTATTTCCCATTAATCCCATGGTTTGTCCAGTGAAAGGTTAGCCACAAGCTCATGATTTTGTTTCCTTTTTAACTTGCGAATTCTTTCTCGTTCTTTTCCCGTCTCATAAAGATACTTTTCTTCCTTTGTTTCCGGAATAACACCTGGCACTTCCATTGGTCTTTTATTTTCGTCAAGAGGGACAAAAGTCAAGAATGCTGTTGCCGCCATTCTTCGTTTCCCAGTTTCAAGATCTTCAGCAATCACTTTACAGATAATCTCCATTGACTTTTTCCCTGTATAGCTGACAAATGATTCAATACATACAGAATCAGTTACTCGGATTGGTTCAATGAAATTAACATTGTCAGTCGATGCCGTAACACACTCCTTTATCCGTGAATGTCTGCGGGCAGAAAGTGTTGCACAGGCATCCATCTTCTTCATTAGAACTCCGCCAAATAAAGTATGATAATTGTTCAAATCATTGATCAGTACTTGATCGGTTTGAATAACACGCGTTTCTTTAACTTTCCTTGCTTCCATTTAATCATCACCATTTATATAAATGCTACAAGAATGAATCTCATAAGCATTAGATTTTTTTTCACAAGGACAATTATACTACTGCCAAAGTAGAAAAATACAATGCCAATTCATATATAACATACATAACAAAATTGCATGTAAACGCCCCCAAACCATAAAATAAATGGCTGTTTTCGCAAACTTTGTTGTTTTTTATAACGTTGACTTCCGCTTCAGGTGGACGCTTTCCGCGGGCGTGGCGTGAGCCTCCTCAACGAAATGTGGAGGCGGCTTGCACAGAAACAAGGAGTTGAAATTTCTCAAGTTTCTAGCCGCTGAAACTGGCCACGTCGCTGCTGCTCCTGCGGGGTCTCAAGTCTCACGCTTTTCCCGCTGGACATTGAATTTGCTTCCTTGAAATAACCCGCGCACGAAGAAAATGTGAATACATTTTCGAGGAGTCGCCACCTTACGCTCCAATCAACTAGGTTTGCATTTTTATCTCAAAAAGCAACAACCTTTTAGAAAAGAGCCAAATAAAAAAAGCTCCTCCTTAACCAGGGGAACTTTCTGACATTTATGTCCAGCTATATTATGAATCATACGGGTTAACAGTTGTCAGCTTTGCTTTTGCAAACCGGATAAATTCTTTGGTAACTTGTGATAAGTATTCATCTCTTTTCCAGACCATTGCTAAATTCCATTCGATTGTCGGATTTGTTATGTTGACCGTTTGAATATCATTTGCAAGTTCATTTGTTAGTTCTTCACATATACTTTCTGGTAGCAAAGTGATACCCAAATTCGAAACAACCATTTCCTGAATGAAATCTAACTGTGACGTCTCAGAAATAATGGATGGTTGAAAACCAGCCTCCCTACAAGCTGAAACGACAAGACTCCTCAATTCAAATTCTCGATTAAACATAATAAATGACTCTTCCTTAAGTTCATCCAATGACACTCCCTGTCTCTTGGCAAGGTAATGAGCCGATGGGACAACAAGTTTTAATTTTTCCTTAACAAACAACAAATAGTCAAATTGACTATTTGTTTTACGAAGAACGATTACTCCAAAATCCAGTAACCCATTAATAATTTTCTCTTCTATCGCTTTTGAACCATCTTCATCTAATTGGAATGTCACCTCAGGATATTCTTGATGGAACGAAGAGAGTAATTGTGAGAAAAAGATAGAATTGGTAATGGTAGGTAGCCCGATGCGGACATGCCTTTTTTTTAGCATGAATGCTTGATTCATCTCTTCATCTAGATGCTCTAACTGTTGCTCAATTTTCAATGCATGTTTTTTTAATATTTGTCCCGCTTCTGTTAATATTAGTTTTTTTCTCTTCCGAATAAAAAGCTGTGTACCAAGTTCATTCTCTAATGATTTGATAATTCTGCTTAGGGCAGGCTGCGTAATAAATAAATTTTCAGCAGCATTTGTAAAATTTTCAGTTCTCGTAATCTCAATAAAATATTGTAAATGTTTAAGTTCCACTTTTATCAAATCCTTGTTTTTGTACTAAGGGACAATGGTAGCCTATGCTTATTTAATTTCACCAATCACATGTTGCAAGGAATTGGAATTCCTTATTACGGGTAGTAACAACTACACTAGAACTCCCTGGTAAAAAAGACCTAACGCGTATGTGGTTAGATCTTCTCTACTCTTAATTATACACGTGAACAGTCGGTTCACTTTCGCCTGCATCCCGTATGATAACACTCTCAGCTCCACTTTCAGATTCGATATATACCTGAAGCGAAATATAGTTTTCAAAATGCTCCATTATTAGACCCGTCACGTATTGTGTAAAACCAATAACCTCTGCTTTTCCATAGAATTGCATAGGGATTTTAAGAGTTAACTCCTGTAGCTCGTCGTCCTTATAAAAACCTTTTCCGACAACTGCTGTAAAATTAGGGAAGAAATCTGCAATAGCGTCAGAAAAATTTTGTACCATTAACGAATCCTCACGATAATTACTTTTTGCCTCGTTAGATGGAAAGAAGTAATACTTTTCATTAATTGTTTCCCATTTTCCGATATTCGACGAGTTAGCATCCACTTTTGCCTTCATGATAAAGTTTCCTGGGGCAACTGCACTAACTGCCTGCTGTTTAAACAAAGCAACGACAATTGGAATATCACGTATACTTGCATATTCTTTTTCGGTTCGAATTCGATTAATGATTTCCTCTGCTGCTTTTTTTCCTTCTCTTTCGATTTCAGCATTCGAAATTTCTACATCCCTTGGATATCCACCCATTGAATCTGGCAAATTGTAATAATGATGGGAGTTCATGCCTATTCCAATGACAATTCCTCCAATTTCTAATTTGTCTTCATTATTTTTAATTAAATAGTTCTGTTCCGTAATTGCAGCAACATAGATTGGACTCTTCTTCATAGCTGCCTCATAGCCTGGGTCCTCATTTGAGGTATCAAATATCGGATTTAGTCCTTCGTTTGGTAGATTCTTTTTCTCTAATGCCTTTTCATATGCTTCCTGCTGGGCAGATGACCTTTTCCGCTTTAACCAGTCTTGAACCGTCTCTTTTTCAAGATACTGGCCTTCCTGGAAAAAATATTTGTCCGATGGAAATGAATCCTGAGCGATTCGCATTAATCCCGTTTCGAATTCATCGATATCCAATCGATTGTTAATATATGATGCAACAATCCCCCGCGCTTTTCCTGTCTTATAAGGAAGGACCGCTTTATAATAGGAATCTGAAATATTATATCTAGGAATAATCGCTTTCTCCGCTTTCTTATCTGAATCCTGAACGACTTCTGTCTCTTGTTCAAATTTAGGGGCACACCCAGATAAAAGAAGCAAAAACGCTAAGCCTAGAAGGTATAGGTTTCTCAAGTTCGAACACCTCTTACTTCCTTAGTTCTTGTACCAGTCTTTCCTCATCCCAAATCTCAATTTTTAAATCCTGTGCTTTTGTAAGCTTCGAGCCAGCTGCTTCACCTGCAATCAGAAGGTTAGTGCTTTTACTTACACTTCCTGTAACCTTTCCTCCAAGTGCCTCAATTTCAGCTTTTGCTTCATTTCTTGACAATTGCTCAAGCTTACCCGTAAGAACGATGGTCTTTCCAGCAAAATAGGAATCACTATCTTCTACAGATACAAGCTTAGGACCTTTATATTCCATATTTATTCCATACTCACGTAGTTCATTTAGAAGTTCATGAACCTCTGAGAGCTCAAAATAAGTGACAACCGCATCAGCCATTTTTTCGCCTATTTCATTGATCGCCGTAAGTTCTTCCCTTGTGGCAACCTGTAGCTTCTCCATTGTTTCAAAATGCTGGGCCAATGTTTTTGCTGCTTTAGCTCCAACATGTCGAATCCCTAAACCAAATAGTAGTTTTTCTAAGGAGTTTGACTTTGAATTTTCAATTGCGGCAAGAAGATTATCTGCGGACTTCTCACCCATGCGTTCAAGATTAATCAGCTGTTCCTTTGTTAATGTGTACAGGTCTGCAACATCTGAAATCAATTTTTCATCAAATAATTGTGAAATCACCTTTTCACCAAGTCCATCTATATTCATGGCATTTCGAGAAACGAAATGAATCAACCCTTCTCTAATCTGGGCTGGGCATTTCGGGTTAATACAACGTAAAGCGACTTCTCCATCTAAACGGACTAAATCACTCTCACATTCCGGACAATGTGTCGGCATGTAGAACTCTGGTTCCTCACCTGTTCGTTTTTCAACAAGGACATTCACAACCTCTGGAATGATATCCCCTGCTTTTTTTACGACTACAGTATCCCCAATCCGGATGTCCTTTTCACGAATTAAATCTTCATTATGAAGAGATGCTCGCTGCACGGTTGTCCCTGCCACACGAACAGGCTCAAGGATAGCCGTAGGTGTGATTACTCCAGTTCGACCGACACTTAACTCGATATCAATCAGCTTAGTAGTAACTTCTTCTGCCGGAAACTTATAGGCAACAGCCCATCGCGGACTTTTTGCAGTGAATCCAAGCTCGTCCTGCTGATCAAATGAATCAACTTTTATGACAATCCCATCAATATCATACGCAAGAGCTGGACGCTTTTCTGTCCATTCCGCAATGTAATCTAGAATTTCCTCTATACTTGCACATCTTCTGCGTTCAGGGTTTGTTTTAAAGCCTACTTCATCAAGCATATCAAGGCCTTCACTATGTGAATCGACCCCTAGATTCGTTGAGTCCGCAATCGCGTATAAGAAGATATCGAGATTGCGACTTGCTGCAATTTTCGGGTCAAGCTGTCGCAATGAACCTGCAGCCGCATTCCTCGGATTTGCAAATGGTTCTTCTTCATTTTCGAGTCGAGCCGCATTTAGCTTTTCGAAAGATTTTCTCGGCATAAATGCCTCTCCACGAACCTCAATATCGATCTCCTCCTTTAAACGAAGTGGAATCGAACGAATCGTTTTTAGGTTAACCGTGATGTCTTCTCCAATCGTCCCGTCACCGCGAGTAGAGCCTTGAACAAAACGACCTTGTTCATAACGTAGAGACACAGCAAGACCATCAATCTTTAACTCGCACACATAAGAGATAGAATCACCAACCGCTTGACGTGCACGGCGGTCAAAGTCACGCAAATCCTGCTCATTAAATGCATTACCGAGACTTAACATTGGAATTCGATGCTCTACTTTGTGAAAGGATTCTAGAACCTGCCCACCAACGCGGACTGTAGGAGAATCTCCTGTTTGTAACTCAGGAAATTCCTCCTCAAGCTGAATCAACTCACGCATTAACCGGTCATACTCCGCATCTGGTACAGAAGGTTTATCCAATACATGATATTCATAATTGTACTGGTTTAAAAGTTCATGAAGCTCCTGAACTCTTTCTTGTGCTGCCACTTTATCCATACACCAAACCTCTCTTTCCTAGTTTGCCTTCGTGATTGGTGCAAATTTTGCAAGCAATCGTTTGATTCCAGTTGGGCTAGGGAATGCAATATCCAGTTCCTTCGATTCCCCTTCTCCCTTCACACTGACAACCGTTCCAATTCCCCATTTTTTATGCTCAGCCTTGTCGCCAACCTTCCAACCAATTTCATCTCCGCCAGTGGATTGTGCAACTGGTCTTGAGAAAACCCTTCTTTCTGGCTGTTTCGCAGGTGAAGGTGAGGATGACGAAGAAAATGGAGTACGCATTTGCTGTCTGCGTTGCTGGCCCAAATCTTCAAGAAGATCCTCTGGGATCTCAGCAATAAAACGTGAAACTGGATTCATTGATGTTCGTCCATACAAGGTTCTCATTTGTGCATTTGATAAATACAACTCTTCTTCCGCTCTTGTAATCCCTACATAAGCAAGGCGGCGTTCTTCTTCCATTTCCGCTTCTTCCATAAGAGAACGACTATGTGGAAAGACTCCTTCTTCCATTCCCATTAAAAACACAACCGGGAACTCAAGTCCTTTCGCAGAGTGAAGTGTCATCAGGACAACTGCATTATTTTTATCATTTTCATCTTCTTCTAGTTTATCAATATCAGCCACTAATGCTAAATCTGTTAAAAAGGCCACAAGACTTTTGTCATCATTTGTTTTCTCAAAGTTTTGAGTAACAGATAAAAATTCTTCGATGTTTTCAATTCGGCTCTGAGATTCAAGTGTTTTTTCAGCCTTTAAGATTTCAACGTATTCTGTCTTCTCTAAAACATTTTCAACCAATTCAGTAACCGATAAATAGTCCTGCATTTGGACCCAATTATTAATTAAATCTCTAAATTCGCGTAATGCTTTTGTGATTTTTGCACTTAAACCAATCTGTTCAACCTCTTGCAAGGCTTGGAACATGGAAAGGTCTTGTGCAATTGCATAGTTGGCAATCTTATCGATAGAAGTCGCACCAATTCCACGTTTTGGGACATTGATAATTCTCGTTAAGCTAATATCATCGTCTGGATTCGCAATTGTGCGCAAGTATGCCAAAATATCCTTAATTTCTTTCCTGTCGTAGAACTTAATTCCGCCAACAATTTGGTAGTTGATATTGGATTTAAGCAAGACTTCCTCCATCACACGAGATTGGGCATTGGTTCGATATAAAATCGCAATGTCTTTAAAGGTTCGTTGTCCACCATCTACAAGTTCACGTATTTTCCCTGCAACAAACTGCGCTTCCCCAGATTCACTATCGGCACGGTAGTACAACAGCTTTTTCCCTTCGTCATTTTCCGTCCAGAGATTTTTCGGTTTACGGTTCATATTGTTTTGGATAACTACATTTGCTGCCTGTAAGATTCGTTTTGTTGAACGATAGTTTTGTTCAAGCAAAATTACCTTTGCATTTTTATAATCTTTTTCAAACGAAAGAATATTGGTGATATCCGCGCCACGCCAACGATAAATCGACTGATCTGAATCACCCACAACACACAAATTCCTAAAACGTGAAGCTAGAAGCTTAACCAGCATATACTGGGCACGGTTTGTATCCTGGTACTCATCCACATGGATGTACTGAAATTTACGCTGATAGAATTCCAACACTTCCGGAACTCGTTGGAAAAGTTGAATTGTAGTCATAATGAGATCATCAAAATCAAGCGCTTGGTTTTTACGCAGTCTTTTTTGATACAACTTATAGACATCACTTACAATCTGCTCATACATGCCACCCGCTGTTTTTTCATATTCTTCAGGTGTTTGCAATTCGTTCTTCGCGCTGCTGATTGTTCCTAGAATCGTACGTGGGTCAAATTTCTTCGGATCAATATTTTTTTCTTTTAAAATATTTTTGATAACCGAAAGCTGATCAGTTGTGTCTAAAATGGAGAAGTTTCGATTGTACCCCATTCGGTCGATGTCTCTTCGTAAAATTCGAACACACATTGAGTGGAAAGTTGAAATCCAAATATCTTCAGCTGCTCCTCCTAGAATTGCTTGTACACGATCTTTCATTTCTCGAGCTGCTTTATTAGTAAAGGTGATCGCCAAGATATTCCACGGCGCAACTTCTTTTTCCACCATTAAATAAGCAATACGGTGTGTCAAAACTCGAGTTTTACCACTCCCTGCTCCCGCCATAATTAAAAGTGGACCATCTGTTGCTTTAACCGCTTCTTGTTGTTCTTCGTTTAATCCCGATAACAATTTATTGCTAATAAATTGCAATTTCTTCACCGTCCTATTTCAGTATCGTACATACGTTCTATTTTATCCGATTTTTATGTGGATTTCCATTCTTATCCCTTAACAGCTTGTACTGTTTTTAAAGCTACATTCATGTCTTCGTATATAATATTTCCTACGACTACAGTATCGGCAAACTGGCCCATTTCCTTTGCCTGTTCAGCCGTCTTTATTCCACCGCCGTAAAACAGTTTTGTCGTTTCTAGTGTTTCTCCTACAGCTGAAACAATCTCCTTATCCCCGTACGTTCCACTGTATTCTATATAAAAAATAGGGAGGGAAAACATTTTTTCAGCCATTGTTGCATAGGCTACAACATCATCCTTTCCCAAAGAAGCATTTGCACTTGTCAGCTTAGCCGCTTTACAGTCTTCATTAAGAATGCAATAACCTTGCATAATCATTTCTTCCCAATTCATAACATCTCCAAATTCCTTTACCGCCTCATGATGCATCCCCATCATCCATTGTGTATCACTACTATTTAATACAGTAGGAATAAAATATAAATCAAAGCCAGGTGTAACTGACTCAATATTTGAAATCTCTAAAACAGCTGGTACAGTATAACGTCGGATTCGAGACATTAAGTGAAGGACATTGTCCAATGTCACCCCATCGCTTCCACCAACAATAATTGCATCTGTTCCAGATTCACAAATTGCATCTAAATGTTCCTCACTGATTTCCTTATTCGGATCCAGCTTAAAAACATGTCTCCATTCTCTAAAATCGTACATGAAGATCCTCCATTCATCATTCCATTTCTCCATTATATCAAAACTACATCTATCTATTAATACTTAGGTGGATTTCATTAAAAATGTACTTTTATTGCAATTAATTACAGATGAAAAATATGGATAATCTCATTTTATTTTAGGAAACTTGTATAAATTTTGAAAAAGGATATGGTATAAAGACCGTATAAGACTAGATTTTTGGATAATAGTGGAAAAAGGTTATAACACAAACCCTTTATACGACCTGACTTATGAATAAAAATGGCTTAGCACGTGATTCAAGCTTAGGTTAAGAACTTCATACTCTTGATGAAGTACTTAACTCGTTAATGTTTCTTAAGTTATGTTCCTCATACTCTTGATGAAGTACTTAACCTGTTAATGTTTCTTAAGTTATGTTCC
>NZ_JBPFDQ010000021.1:45926-65326 GCF_059415045.1 Ferdinandcohnia sp. SAFN-114
CTCATACTCTTGATGAAGTACTTAACCTGTTAATGTTTCTTAAGTTATGTTCCTCATACTCTTGATGAAGTACTTAATTACCTTAAGTTATGTTCCTTCTTAATTTTAATTAAGTAAAAAAACTCACAATATAAACTCCATATACGACGACAATACACCCTTACTAAATTCGCAATATACCACTAACCGAATCAACAAAAAATAAAAAGCCGAAACTCAAGGTTTCGACTTTTCCACATAATTATTGTTTTTCCGTTTCTTTGACACGATCGAGTGCCATTTGATAGGCATCGTTTCCGTAATTTAAGCATCGCTTTACACGAGAAATGGTTGCTGTACTTGCCCCTGTTTCCGTTTCGATTTTATGGTACGTATTTCCTTCTTGTAGCATTCTTGCGACTTCAAGGCGTTGAGCAAGTGACTGGATTTCATTTACCGTACATAAATCATCGAAGAATCGATAGCACTCCTCAAGATCGTTTAGTGATAGGATTGCATTAAATAATTGATCAAGTTCTTTCCCACGTAATTTATCAATTTGCATGTGATTTCTCCCTTTTTAAAATGTTTTTTCTAGTTTCCAAACGATACGGCACCGGCGATTCCAGGTGTTGTTGGAATGATATTAATCCATGTTTTCCCTGGGACCAAGCCGACTTCTTCCCCATTTGCAAATGGCACAATTCTTCCCTCAACATTTTTCCACTCGATTTCCTGTGCCTTTCCTTTCTGAAGCAAAAAGCCTTTTCCTCCGGTTGTCACATCAACAGCACGTCTTCCATAATCATCGATAAAGCGATGATTCATTTCAACGATTAATACATTGTCAAGTAATACCGGTGTACTTGTCTCACGGTCTACTGTCTGGTCGCCTCCGCTATAACGCTCATACTTACTTTTTTCAGCATTATAATCGTAGACTGCTGAAAATATATCTCTTGATGAATAGGACACTCGAACATGTTCAGCTGCTGTGCCTTCAATGCCATCTAACTCATTCTCAGATAAAAATGAAAAACTTGGAACCTCGTCTTCCATTGAATATCCTTGCTTATCTGCCCCTTTCACAATATTTTCAAATGAAATATATGAGTTATGTGGGGCAACATTGTGGTCAGCACGCCAAAAAAGAGTGCCATCATAAACCATTCCATTTATGTTGTCTATCTTGCCGCTGTTAAGAATCTGTTTAGCCTCTGGGCTCCAGCCATGTGCTACATATAGTGCATCAAAGCCTTTGCTCAACTCAATATAATAATCTCTAGCACTACGAACTGGTCCAATAATTTCTGGTTTTTCACTTTGGAACACAGCTAGGAAACGAGTTACATCTCCTTCCGCTAACACTTCATACACTATATCAGCCATATGAAGTCCTGACTGCGGACGTGCTTTTGGATGATTGTTGACCATGACTGCAAATGGACGACTATCTACATCCTCGTTTGTTCCAATTCCTGTTAAAGGAAAGACATGTTCAAACTCTTCCTTTGGTTCATCCTTTGTTACAGGCTGGACCTGTTTTGGTTCATGCTCTTCCTGTTGCTTTACAACTTCCTTATTGCTACAAGCTGCTGAAAAGAGTAAGAGAAGAATTCCTAGAATGTATATAGTCTTTTTCATATTTGATTACACAACCTTTTTAATAGAAAATCAAAATTGAAATCCTTTTATATTTTAACGCATTATTGACGGAAAGAGTACCATTTTATTCATGACATCATAAATTCCCTGTGGTGTAATGCGAATATAAGGCAAATGAGTAGACGATAAAAAGCTTAATGTATAAATCGGGTCACTGTGATTATAACCTCGCTCACGTACTAAACGAACTAACTCCTTTTCAAGTACACTTAAATCTACTACAGATTTAGACGAAGTGATTCCACCAATATCTAGTGGGACTTCATGTAAAATGTTACCGTTTTCAACTAAAACTATTCCACCACCAAGTTCCTTCATGCGATTAAAGGCAAGAAGCATATCCTTTTTATTTTTTCCAATTAATACAAAATCACCCGTATTTGAAAAAGAACTTGCAAACCCCGAAATGCGATTTGCGAAACCTTTAATCATTGTGTTGACACGCCATTTCCCTTCCCGGTCAACTAACATCAAGAAGCTCTCATCATGTTCCATTGAAATTTCATCATAAGATGCATCAATGGAAATCGAATATGGTTTCATAATAACAGCATTCTCCATCTTCATTCCGAACGGCATTGAAAACTGTAAGTCATCAAGCGTCAGTTCCCAGTTGGTAGCAAGGTTTGTAAAGCCCTGACTCTTCCACGGAAATTCTGGAAATGCATGTTGATCTTTATTTTCACGTTTCACCCAAACCCCTTTAGCAAGGACAGATTCAGGAGTTGGATTCTCTTTTGATGTTAAAATATTTAGATTTGCAATTCTTCCCGTAGCTATCATACCATGGAGGTTATCCATGTTATAGTGCCTTGCTACATTGATTGTTGCCATATTGTAGGCATCGATAATTGGTACACCTTTATCAATTGCGATCTTTATCATGTTATCTATAATTCCCTGTTCATAAAACGCTGGTGGTGAACCATCTGTTGTGAGAATGAACTTATCATACTGATCAATACCTATTTCATGTATTTCGTCCAGAATTTTTGGCAGGTCCGGGCGAATCGAGGAATTACGCAATGAAGTTGTGTAGCCTTGCAGAAGACGATTCAATACATCTGTACCAGTCATCGACTCATGGTCGCAATCCGAACCCAATAACATCATTTTGGCTAATGTTTTTTCAGAAGCACCTGGAAAATGACCTTCGACCTTTTTTCCAATCCGTTTCGCTTCTTGAATCCAATGAAGCATGAGATCATCTCCATCAAGCAACTTCGGCCATCCCGTCAATTCCCCACCTTGAACAACAGCATCATGCTCAAGCCAACTTAACACATTTCCATTAGAAAAAGCTTGCTCTTCATGATGAATTTCTGTCTGTGGATCAAACCTACACCACCAGTACATTGTGACTGGAAGGTTTTTCATTTCTTCCAAAAAAGAAAACGCTTTCTTTTTACTCGTTTGTAATGCGAGCACTAAGTTATCATTTATGATTGTAGTCGTCCCTGTTTGGGATGCATATTGAGCAAATGAGTGGGGATTATATAAATGAAATGAATGTGCATGAGGTTCAATGTAACCTGGCACTACAAATTTCCCATCACACTCTACAACTTCACAGTTGGTAAGTTTTGATGGCAGCTGTTGACCCACGTACACAATACGATCTTGGTAAATCCAGATATGTGCGTTGATCCATTTTTTTAACATTTGATTTAAATATGTGACGTTTTTTAATAGAATTGTTGGTGATTTTTTTCCATCTATGACAGCAACATGTTCACGTAGTTGCTTATTTTTCCAACGGTAACGTTGCCCAACCATTAACCATCTCTCCAATCTCTGCCTTAAGCTATGGAAGCGCTTTATGCTATAGTAACATATTAATTGATTTAGTGCATTAAAGACTTCAAGAAAAAATTGTAAAACTTTTTGACAATTTTTGAGGTAAGGTAAAGCTCTTTGAACGGGGGTAAAA
The DNA here is from genome assembly GCF_059415045.1 of Ferdinandcohnia sp. SAFN-114. Classification (NCBI taxonomy): domain Bacteria; kingdom Bacillati; phylum Bacillota; class Bacilli; order Caryophanales; family Bacillaceae; genus Ferdinandcohnia; species Ferdinandcohnia sp. SAFN-114. Next base: position 49,501 of record NZ_JBPFDQ010000021.1, read on the forward strand.
AAAATGAAACCGAATATAGGGATGATCAATGCTTTAGTCCGCATTACATGTGGATTTACGATGCTTGCTTGGGCTACCGCTAAAATGGTAAAACGTCCGTGGCGTGAAAGTTTCATTTTCGTGGCGATGCTTGGGGGAATGAAGGTGGCAGAAGGTATTACTCGTTTCTGTCCACTTACAGCTCTCTTTCAAGAGTATGTCGAGAGAAAGCAAGAGGAACCAGAACCATTAAAAGAACTTCCTCCAATAAATCCATCATAAAAGGTAAGAGGATTATCCTCTTACCTATTTTATAATGCATTTTTACCGTAGTAGAATTTCGTTTTTAATATCGAAAATGTATGATATTCACACAAATTGTGCGCTATTCTTATTATTTGCGTTATAAGAAATCGCCTTGTTCCCAATATCCTTTCGGTAAAATAAATTTGAGCACTTTATTTTTTCTGCTTCTTGGTATACAAAGTCCTGTGCTTTTTCAAGAGTTTCACCGCTAGCTACAACGGTCAACACTCTTCCACCATTCGTAACAAACTGATTGTTGACCAAATCTGTTCCAGCATGGAAAGCTGTAATTTTCTCATCAAGGTTGTCTAGCCCTTCGATGACTGCTCCCTTTTCATAGCTTTCTGGATATCCTTTTGATGCAAATACGACACCAAGTGTTGCTTTATCTGACCACTTTAGGGAAATCTCCTTTTGATCAAGTAATCCTTCTATAACATCAATGAAATCCGTTTCTAAACGAGGAAGGACAACCTGAGTTTCAGGATCTCCAAATCGAGCATTGTATTCAATTACTTTTGGTCCATTAGCGGTCAAAATGAGCCCCGCATATAGGATACCAGTAAAATCTCTACCCTCTTCTTCCATCGCTTTAACTGTTGGGTTAATAATGGTTTCGATTGCTTCTTGAACAATATTGTCTGATATTTGCGGGACTGGTGAATAAGCACCCATTCCCCCAGTGTTAGGACCTTCATCATTGTCAAAAGCACGCTTATGGTCCTGTGAAATCACCATCGGATAAGCCGTTTTCCCATCCACAAAAGCCATTAATGAGAATTCTTCCCCTTCAAGAAACTCTTCAATAACTACTTGAGTACTTGCTTCACCAAATTTATTATCTTCAAGCATGTCGTACACACTTGTTAATGCATCATCCAAATTAAGAGCTACTGTAACACCTTTACCAGCAGCTAGGCCGTCCGCCTTAATAACGATAGGTGCTCCTTTTTCAAGGATATATTGTTTCGCTTCTTCATAAGAAGTGAATGTCTCATACTCTGCGGTTGGGATATTGTACTTTTTCATAATTTCCTTCGCAAAGGATTTACTACCTTCAAGTAGGGCAGCATCTTTTGTTGGGCCAAATATCGCGAGGCCTTCAGCCTGGAATCGGTTCACGATACCATTAATTAATGGGACTTCAGGTCCAACTAGGGTAAGGTCGATTTGTTCCTTTTTCGCAAACTCTATTAAACCATCAAAGTCATTTTCATCAATGTTTATTAAAGTTGCGATCGTCTGCATGCCTGGATTTCCTGGTGCAACATAGACGGTCTCTACTTTTTGGCTTTGCCCGACTTTCCAAGCAAGTGTATGTTCACGGCCACCGCGGCCAATGACTAGTACTTTCATTTTTTCACCTCATCAAACGAATTTGATTAACTTATATCTACAATGTCTAGCTCCAGCGCCTAGCCCCTCGAGGTCACAACCCAATCCATCTAGAAGGTTAAAGTACAACCTTCTGGATGGCTCGTCTTGTGCTTGTCAGGGCTGATCAAGGCGCTTGCGCTTTTCCTAATTAGTGTTTAAAATGACGTACTCCGGTAAAGACCATTGCGATTCCGTATTCATCGGCTTTTTGAATGGATTCTTCATCACGAATGGATCCTCCAGGCTGGATGATGGCAGTGATGCCAGCTTTTGCCGCAGCTTCAACTGTGTCACCCATTGGGAAGAATGCATCTGATGCAAGTGCTGAACCTTTTGCTTTTTCACCTGCTTGGTTAATTGCGATATTTGCTGATCCTACACGGTTCATTTGACCGGCACCAATTCCAATGGTCATGTCGTCTTTTGCTAACACAATTGCGTTCGATTTAACATGTTTTACAACCTTCCAACCAAGCTTTAAATCAGCCCATTCTTGTTCAGTTGGTTCTCGCTTAGTAGGAACAGAGATAGTTGCCTCTTCCAATCCGTATGAATCTTCATCTTGAACAAGTAATCCGCCACGAACGGACACAAGTTTCTTTTCAACCTTCTCGTCATCTGAAAGTTCAACAGTCAACAAACGGAGGTTTTTCTTTGAAGAAAGAATTTCAAATGCTTCCTCACTGAATGATGGTGCAATGATAATTTCAAGGAAGATTTCTCGCATTTTATGAGCTGTTTGTGCATCAACTTCACGGTTCAGTGCGATAATCCCCCCAAAAATTGACGTTGAGTCTGCTTCATATGCTTTTTGGTAGGCTTCCTCTAAAGTAGCACCCACTCCAACTCCGCAAGGATTCATATGCTTAACAGCAACCGCTGCAGGCTCTTTGAACTCTTTAACAATTTGAAGGGCAGCATCTGCATCGTTAATATTATTGTAAGATAATTCTTTTCCATGCAGTTGTGTTGCGGACGCAATCGAAATATGCGTTCCTAATGGTTTTTTATAAAATGCTGCCTTTTGATGAGGGTTTTCACCATAACGAAGGTCTTGTTTCTTTTCATAAGTAACGGTTAAGGATTCTGGATTTTCCTCACCCGCTGCATTTGTTAAAAATTCAGCGATTACTGCATCATAAGCAGCAGTGTGTCGGAACACTTTTGCTCCTAAACGAAGCTTTGTTTGTGCTGCAACTTCACCTTTTTCAGATATCTCCGCTAATACAGTATCGTAATCCTGTGGATCAACAACAACTGTTACATATTTGTGGTTTTTTGCAGCAGAACGAAGCATAGAAGGTCCGCCAATATCAATATTTTCAATTGCATCCGCAAACTGAACATCTGGTTTTGCAATTGTTTGTTGAAAGGGATATAGGTTAACAACAACTAAATCGATTAGTGTAATATCATGCTCTTGAAGTTGTTTTACATGTTCTTCATTTTCTCGTACCGCTAGGAGGCCACCATGAATATTTGGATGTAGTGTTTTGACACGACCATCCATAATTTCTGGAAAGTTTGTTACCTCTGAAATTCCGATGACAGAGAGTCCCGCTTCCTCAAGAGTACGCTTTGTACCACCTGTTGAAATAACTTCAACCCCATTATCAATTAAGCCTTTTACAAAAGGAACTAGTCCCTGTTTATCTGAAACACTGACAAGTGCGCGCTTGATTGTCACTTTGAATCGCTCCCTACTCTAGAATTCTTTGCTGTTACAAGTGATTGCAGGATCTGTGGATAAAATTCATGCTCAATTTGATGAACTTTTTCTTCAATGATTGCTAATGTATCTCCTGGTTCAATAGAAAGTTCCTTTTGGGCAATAATTGGACCTGTATCCATTCCTTCATCGACATAATGAATCGTAACACCAGTCGTCCTCACGCCCGCTTCAAATGCCTGACCAATTGCATCCTTACCCGGAAAAGCTGGTAAAAGAGAAGGATGAATATTGATGATTTTGTTGCGATACGCCTTTAAAAGCGTATCGCCAATTAATCTCATGTATCCAGCCAATACAATTAATTCTACTTTTTTCTCACGTAAAGCTTCCACAATTTCGGCTTCGAATAATGATTTTTCTTGATAGTCTTTTGGTGAAAAAACAAAAGTGTCCACCCATTCCTTTGAAGCACGTTCAATTACTTTTGCACCTGGCTTATCACAAACTAGTAATTCAATTTCTGCTGCAAGTCTACCTTCTTTTACCGAATCTGCAATGGCTTGAAAGTTTGTGCCACTCCCTGATGCAAATACAGCTATTTTTTTCATACAAGTGCTCCCCCACCAAAGGTTACACCATTACCTTCTTTAATACGGCCAATAATATATGCTTTTTCACCTTGCTCTTCAAGTAGTTGAAGAAGTTCATGGAGGTCAGCCTCATTAATGGCTAACACCATTCCGATTCCCATATTAAATATATTAAACATTTCTTCACGATTTAGGTTTCCGGTCTCTTGAAGCAGATCAAAGATTGGTGGAATTGGCCATGAACCGTAATCAATCTCCGCCCCTACACCTTCTGGAAGCATACGAGGAATATTTTCAATAAAGCCCCCACCTGTAATATGGGACATACCCTTTACTTCAAACTTCTCCATTGCTTTTAATAAAGACTTCACATGAATTTTAGTCGGTTGAAGAAGTTCTTCACCTAATGTACGCCCGATTTTTCCGTACGTTTTGTGAAGGTCCAATCCTCCATCCTCTAGTAGAACCTTACGGACAAGTGAATAGCCATTACTGTGAATTCCACTTGAAGAAAGGCCGATAAGAACATCACCAGGCTTAATTGAAGCGCCAGTTACAAGCTTAGACTTTTCTGCAACACCCACTGAAAAACCAGCAAGGTCATATTCATCCTCACTATACATTCCTGGCATTTCAGCAGTTTCACCGCCAATTAATGCACAACCCGCTTGTTCACAACCATCAGCAATTCCTTTTACAATTTGCTCAATTTTTTCGGGCTGTGCTTTTCCGCATGCAATATAATCTAAAAAGTATAAAGGCTCAGCTCCCTGAACCACAATATCATTCACACACATTGCAACCGCATCAATCCCAATTGTGTCATGCTTATCCATCATAAAAGCCAACATCAACTTAGTGCCAACACCGTCTGTGCCAGAAACCAACACAGGCTCTTTTACGTTTACCTTTGATAGGTCAAACATTCCACCAAAGCTGCCAAGTCCACCCATCACTTCTGGGCGAACTGTTTTTGCAACATGCTTTTTCATTCTGGAAACAGCCTCATAGCCTGCTTCAATGTCTACTCCAGCTTGCTTATAAGCATTTGCCATCGTTATGAACACCTCTACTTTTTTTAGCTGAATACTTTTTCATGCGGTAATACCGTATCCGGGAAGATCTCCGTCGGATATTTCCCTGTAAAACAAGCCATACATTGTCCGCGAGTTTCCCCTTCAAACGGTCTTGCAATTGCTTTTACAAGCCCCTCAGGACTTAAAAATGTTAATGTGTCCGCCCCAATGATTTGACGCATTTCTTCAATTGAATGTGAAGATGCGATCAATTCTTCATGTGTGGAGGTATCAATTCCGTAAAAGCATGGATTTTTAATTGGCGGTGAACTAATGCATACATGCACTTCTAATGCACCTGCATCGCGAAGCATTTTTACAATTCTTCGGCTTGTTGTTCCACGAACAATAGAGTCATCCACCATGACAACGCGCTTGCCTTCTACAACACCATTAACAGGTGAAAGTTTCATTTTCACACCTTGTTCACGTAATGATTGGGTCGGCTTAATAAACGTTCTGCCGACATATCGATTCTTAATGAGACCGAGCTCATAAGGAATTCCAGATTCCTCTGCGTAACCAATCGCTGCCGAAATACTAGAATCTGGCACACCGGTTACTATATCGGCATCAATTGGTGCCTCTATAGCAAGCTGTTTACCTAAGTTTTTTCGGGCTGTATGAACATTCACTCCGTTAATATTACTATCCGGGCGTGAAAAATAAATATATTCCATACTGCACATTGCACGATTATTCATTAAGGAGAAACGCTCTGATTGAATGCCTTCATCATTGATCACAATCAATTCACCAGGCTCAACATCTCTTTCGAATTTAGCACCAATTATATCAAACGCACAAGTCTCAGAAGCTACTACCCAAGCATCTCCAAGTTTACCAAGTGATAACGGACGAAGACCATTTGGATCCAGAGCAACTATCATTTTCTTTTCCGTCATGATCAAAAAGGCATAAGCCCCTTTTAACATGGTTAAGGCATTTTTGACACGATCTTTAATTTTTGTATAGCCGCTTTTTCTAGTTAGGTGTGCAAGAACTTCAGTATCAGAAGAAGTTTGAAAGATACTACCTTGGTTTTCCAACTGATGCTTCAAGTCATTTGCATTTACAAGGTTTCCGTTATGAGCAATCGCTAACCCACCTACTTGTGAATGAAAGAGGAGGGGCTGAACATTTTGAATGCCCCCACCCCCAGCTGTTGCATAACGAACATGCCCAATTGCTGCACTTCCTTCTAATTGTTCAAGTTGGCCATTGCCAAACACTTCATTCACAAGGCCTTCTCCTTTTACAATTCGAAGCTTTTCACCATTACTGACAACAATGCCGGCACCCTCTTGACCACGATGCTGTAAGCTGTGTAATCCATAATAAGTTAGTTTTGCTGCATCTGGATGTCCCCAGATACCGAATACACCACATTCCTCGTTTAAGCCTTTGAGTTCAGCAAGCATGGGATTGCTCCTTTCCATGTGCGTTTTAGATCATCGACTGGTAGATTAATAATTTCCTTTCCAGTTTGATCCTCAACGATAAATAATCCATCGCCTGTTACTTCTCCGACCAGATTAGCTCTTACTAGCTGTTCAAACTTCTCTTTGTTTTCCTTCTTCACAGATACGATAAAACGAGATTGTGTTTCACTGAATAACTCAGTTACCGCATCTCCTTGAATTTGTACTTTTACACCTAAGCCCTTTGCCCCAAATGTCTTTTCTGCTAATGCAACTGCAAAGCCACCCTCTGCCACATCATGTGCAGAAGCAATAACGCCTGCACGAATGGCAGTTAATACTTGTTGTTGTCTTCTTTTTTCAATCTCTAAATCTAATTCAGGAACCGGACCGAAAATCTCGCCATGAATTAATTTTTGTAGCTCGCTGCCTGCGAATTCTTCTTTCGCCTCACCGATTACATACACAAGGTCGCCCACTTCTTTGAATTCTTGAGTTGTAATATGAGAAACATCGTCAATCAAACCAACCATTCCAATAACTGGTGTTGGGTAAATTGCTTCACCGTTCGTTTCATTATAAAGAGACACATTTCCACCAATAACTGGTGTATTTAGCACACGGCATGCTTCGCTAATTCCGTCAGCTGCTTTTTCAATCTGCCAAAAAATCTCTGGCTTCTCTGGATTTCCAAAGTTAAGGTTATCTGTGATTGCAAGAGGTGCACCACCTGAGCAGACAATATTTCTAGCAGCTTCACTAACTGCGATTTGTCCCCCAACCTCAGGGTCTAAATAGAGATACCTAGAATTACAGTCTGTAGTCATCGCGAGTGCTTTCTGTGTGTCGCGAATTCTTACAACCGCTGCATCCGAACCAGGAGCAACAACTGTATTAGTGCGAACCATATAATCATATTGGTCATAAACCCATTCTTTACTTGCAATTGTAGGCTGTGCAAGTAAATCTACAAGTGTTTGACTTACATCTTCAAGCTTAGGAGCTTCAATCTTCATTTCTTTAAATTCACGATAAGAAGCAGGTTCGCTTGAAGGCTTATGATAGACAGGAGCTTCTTCAGCTAATGCATCAACAGGAACATCAGCGATTACTTCTCCCTTGTGTACTAAGCGAAGTTGTTTGTCATCTGTAACTTTACCGATTGCCACAGCTTCAAGATCATATTTATTTACGATATCTTGGATTTCTTGCTCTCTTCCTTTCTCAACAACGATTAACATCCGCTCCTGTGATTCAGAAAGCATCATTTCATAACCCGTCATACCTGTTTCACGTTGTGGGACTAGGTCAAGATTCATTTCAATACCTGAGCCAGCTTTACTCGCCATTTCTGCAGATGAACTAGTTAGTCCTGCTGCGCCCATGTCCTGAATTCCAACTAGTGCATCAGATTTTACTAGTTCTAAGCAAGCTTCAAGCAACAATTTTTCCATAAATGGATCGCCAACCTGTACTGCAGGGCGCTTTGCATCTGAATCCTCAGTAAGTTCCTCAGAAGCAAAGGTTGCACCGTGAATTCCGTCACGACCAGTTTTGGCCCCAATATACATGACTGTATTGCCAACACCCTTTGCCTGACCCTTTTGAATATCTTCATGATTGATCAGTCCAACGCACATTGCGTTTACGAGTGGATTTCCTTCATAAGAAGCATCAAATTGAATTTCTCCACCAACTGTCGGAATTCCGATACAGTTTCCGTAACCCGCAATACCTGCTACAACTTCTTCGAACAAATACTTTACTCTCGGTGAAGTTAGCTCTCCGAAACGAAGAGAGTTTAATAGAGCAATCGGTCTTGCTCCCATAGAAAACACGTCACGGATTATTCCACCAACACCCGTCGCCGCCCCTTGATAAGGCTCAATTGCAGAAGGATGGTTATGACTTTCGATCTTAAAAACAACCGCTTGGTTATCACCAATATCAACAATCCCAGCACCTTCACCTGGTCCTTGAAGAACTCGCTCACCAGTTGTCGGAAACTTTCGTAACACCGGCTTAGAGTTTTTATAGCTACAGTGCTCAGACCACATAACTGAGAATAAACCTGTCTCTGTATAGTTTGGAAGTCTACCAATAATCTTTTCGATTAATTCAAACTCTGAATCACTTAAACCCATTTCACTATATATCTTTTGTTCTTTAATTTCCTGCGGACTTGGTTCAAGAAGTAACGACATGTGCTGCCAACCTCCAATTTTTCACAATTGATTGAAATAATTTGATTCCATCTGCACTACCCAATAATTCCTCAACCGCTCTTTCTGGATGAGGCATCATCCCTAGAACATTTCCTCGTTCATTTGTAATACCTGCGATATCCGCAACACTACCATTTGGGTTTGTTCCGTTATATGTGAACGCGATCTGATTATTCTCTTGTAATCTAGCAAGTGTTTGCTCATCACAATAATAATTTCCTTCACCATGGGCAATCGGAACTGTGATGACTTCGCCCACTTCATATTCAGATGTAAACATTGTTTTATTATTATCAACTCGCAGCTCAACCGGACGACACATGAATTTTAGTTTTTCATTTCGACGCATCGCACCTGGCAGAAGCCCTGCTTCTAATAAAATTTGGAAGCCATTGCATACACCCAGGATTGGTTTACCAGCCTCAGCTGCTTTTACTACCTCATCCATGACATTTGAAAAACGAGCAAGTGCTCCTGTACGTAGGTAATCTCCATAAGAGAAGCCTCCAGGAAGTAAAATACCATCGAATTCTTCAAGGTTTGTTGCAGTATGTGATACATACTCCACTTCTTCACCAAGCGCATCTTTTACAGCATGATACATATCAACATCGCAGTTAGAGCCTGGAAACACGATTACGGCAAATTTCACTGTGTGACAACCTCCTCAACCTCATAACGATAATCCTCAATTACCGTATTCGCTAAAAGCTTTTCACAAATCTCCTTAACCGTTTTATCAAGGTCAGCTACTGTTTCATCAATCATTAACTCCATATATTTTCCAATACGAACATCCGATACTTCTTTATAATTTAATTGGTGCAATGAACCTTTCACAGCACTACCTTGTGGATCTAAAACACTTTCACGTAATGTTACATAAACCTTTACTTTGTACATCATGCAATTTGTCCCCCTAGTCGATTTAAAATTTCCGTATAAGCGTCTGTTACATTTCCGAGGTCTCTACGGAATACGTCTTTATCCAATTTTTCATTTGTTTCAATATCCCAGAAGCGGCAGGTATCAGGTGAAATCTCATCAGCTAATAAAACCTCTCCGTCTTTTGTGACACCAAATTCGAGTTTAAAATCTATTAATCTGATTTGAAGGTCTAAAAAGAAAGCACGTAATACATCATTGATTTTTAGCGCCTGCTCTTTAAGTTCTAGGACTTGATTTTTTGTTGCAAGATCTAGAACTTCAATGTGGTCCTCGTTCACAAGTGGATCACCTAGGTCGTCATTTTTATAGTAAAATTCAACAATCGGTTTTACTAAGTCCGTTCCTTCCTCAATTCCAACTCGTTTTGAAAAACCGCCAGCAACTACGTTCCGCACAACAACCTCCAGCGGTATGATTGATACATGCTTGACGAGTTGTTCATTTTCTGAAAGCTTGCCGATAAAATGTGTTTTGATTCCTGCCGTATGAAGTTTTGAAAAAATCAGGCTTGTAATTTCGTTATTCAATCGACCCTTGCCAACGATTTGTGCTTTCTTTTCCCCATTAAACGCTGTGGCGTCATCCTTGTACTCCACTAAAACGATGGAATCTTCAGCTGTTTGATAGAGTTTCTTAGCCTTTCCTTCATACAGTAAACGAAGCTTTTTCACGTCCATCTTGACTCCCCCTAAAAGATTCAGATTAAGCGACTCTATATTTTTATAAGCCTAAGCGTTCAAAAATCATGTCTACGTGCTTAAGGTGGTAATTATAATCAAAGCAATCGTCAATTTGTGCTGGAGATAAACGGCTCATAATTTTTTCTTCAGCTTCAATTAACCCGCGGAACGGAACTTGTTTTTCCCATGCTTCCATTGCCTTAGGCTGTACAGTATCGTATGCCTCTTCTCTTGTTAAACCTGAGTCAATCAATGCTAACAACACACGTTGCGAATAAATCAATCCAAGTGTACGGTCCATATTACGTTTCATGTTCTCTGGGAACACAGTTAGGTTCTTTACAATATTTCCAAAACGATTAAGCATATAATTCAACGCAATCGTAGCATCTGGTAAAATAATGCGCTCTGCAGAAGAATGTGAAATATCACGTTCATGCCAAAGTGGCACATTTTCATATGCTGTCATCATATACCCACGAATTACACGAGCCAATCCTGTCATATTCTCAGACCCAATTGGGTTTCGTTTATGTGGCATTGCTGATGAACCTTTTTGACCTTTCGCAAAAAATTCTTCTACTTCTCTTGTTTCACTCTTTTGTAAGCCACGAACCTCTACCGCAAATTTTTCAATTGAAGTTGCGACAAGTGCTAATGCGGACATATATGCCGCATGACGGTCACGCTGTAACGTCTGTGTCGAGATCGGTGCAGCCGTAATACCAAGCTTTTCACACACATACTGCTCAACAAACGGATCGATATTCGCATAAGTTCCAACCGCTCCTGAAATCTTCCCAAACTGAACACCCTCCGCAGCTTGCTTGAAGCGTTCAAGATTACGTTTCATTTCCTCATGCCATAAAGCAAGCTTTAAACCAAATGTTGTTGGTTCGGCATGAACTCCATGCGTACGTCCCATCATAACAGTGTGTTTATGTTCCTTCGCTTTTTCCGCTAAAATATTGATAAATCGTTCTATGTCTTTTTGTAAAATGTCATTGGCTTGTTTTAACAAATAAGATAGGGCTGTATCCACAACATCGGTGGATGTTAATCCATAATGAACCCATTTTCTTTCTTCACCTAATGTTTCTGATACGGCACGTGTAAACGCCACAACATCATGTCTTGTTTCCTCTTCGATTTCTTTAATTCGATTCACATCAAAGGATGCATTTTTGCGAATAAGGGCAACATCTTCTTTTGGAATATCACCCAGCTCTGCCCAAGCCTCACAAGCTAAAATTTCCACTTCAAGCCAAGCACGGAACCGATTCTCCTCCGTCCAAATAGCCCCCATTTCCTCACGTGTATAACGACCAATCATATAAAATCCTCCTTAAATGCGGATATGTGAATCATGCCAAATTTGTAAGATATCTGACTTTTTCAAAGCCTCTTCCACTGTTTGTCCTAAGACGGTAACATGCCCCATCTTTCTCTTCACTTTTGCTTCGGCTTTACCATATAAATGAACCTTCACACTTGATAATTGTGATACTTTCTCAAGTAATGGCTGTACATGCTCACCAAGAATGTTTGTCATCACAACAGGACGTAACAGAGTTGTTTCTCCAAGCGGCCAATTACATACTGAGCGAACATGCTGCTCAAATTGTGAAGTTTCACATGCATCGATTGAATAGTGACCAGAGTTATGTGGACGTGGTGCCAATTCATTGATATAGATTTCGCCATCCTCAGTCACAAACATTTCAACCGCTAATGTTCCTACTAATTGAAATTCGGAAGCAAGCTTCATCGCCATTTCTTTTGCCTTAGTTTCTCTTATTTCAGAAATTCTAGCCGGAACAATTGATTGGTGTAGGATATTCTCAACGTGAATGTTTTCTGCTACTGGGAAAGCCTTTACCTCTCCTGCTGGATTTCGTGTAACAATGACAGAAACTTCTTTCTGAAACGGAACCCATGCTTCCAAGATGCAACCCCCAGAATCCAGAAGTTTTCCTGCTAATTCTATATCTTCCTTCTGTTTTAAAACAAATTGACCTTTTCCGTCATAGCCTCCACGGCATGTTTTTAACACGGAAGGAAATCCAATTTCCTCGACTGCCTCAGCTAATTGCTCTTGATTCTCCACAAGTCGAAACGGTGCAACTTGTAAGCCAATTTCCTGAATCGCACTCTTTTCAGTACCACGATCTTGTGTAATTCTTAAAAGGTGGCTCCCTTGTGGTAGGTTTGCATTTTCCTCAAGCCATGTAAGAGCCTCATAATCTATATTTTCAAATTCATACGTAATGACATCACTAACGCTTGCCAATTCCTTGATAGCCTCTAGGTCATCATAATTAGCCGTAAATTCAATATCAGCCACCTGTCCACACGGGGAATTTGGCGTTGGGTCCAAAACGGCCACAAGAAAACCCATTTCCCTAGCCGAAATGGCCATCATTCGTCCAAGCTGACCACCACCAATAATTCCAATCGTTTGGCCCGGTAAAATTTGCTTATTCAAGTTCATCACTACTTTCTAGTACTTGAATTTTTTTGTTTTCTCTTATATCAACGAGCTTCTGATCCCACTCTGGATTAGATGTCCCAAGAATCGAAGCTGCTAGTAATCCTGCATTTGTTGCGCCTGCTTTACCAATCGCAACTGTTGCAACTGGTACTCCACCTGGCATTTGAACAATTGACAATAATGAATCAAGCCCATTTAATGCACGTGATTGAACCGGAACCCCGATTACTGGTAGAGTTGTTTTTGCTGCAACCATACCCGGCAAATGCGCAGCACCACCAGCTCCCGCAATGATGACCTTAATGCCTCGTTCTTTTGCTTTTTCTGCATATTCAAACATAAGGTCTGGAGTACGGTGAGCAGAAACTACCTTTTTTTCATAAGGAATTCCAATATCCTCTAAAACATTGCACGCTTCTTTCATCGTTTCCCAATCCGAAGTACTTCCCATAATTACACCAACTACTGGATTCATAAGATCCTCCTAAATTGTCATAAATCAAATACACCTTGGCGTATTTTCGCCCAGATTGTTATTCGAGTTCGCTCGAATAATTTCCTTTAAAAATCTGAGCCTTCCATTATTTCAATAAAAATAGCCGTTAGTATAAGATAAAAGTTAAAATAAAAATGCCCAGGAAAAAGACTGATTTCCAAAAAGGGAAAGCAATCCTACCTGGGCATTCTATATCAAGAATAGGTAAAATTATACTTTTCCCTCATAGTCCAATAATTTACGGTTATCGGGTAGAAACTTATGGGCCATATTCCCAAGATTATATGAGGTATTTTTTCTAACCTAATCTTATCAACATAGTGGCTCAATTGTCAATTAATATCGAACGTTTTACAAAAATTTCATTTTTAATGTTCGTGTTTTACTGCAATATCCCTTCAAAAACTATCTTTCTCCCACAAGGTTCGACGACAATCCCCCCATTACGCGTCACCTCCTGAAAGACAGGTTCTTCCATTCTCCTAACAGGCAAATACCCTTCTGCCTTCATTCGGTCGAGGCATTGATCAATCGTTTCATTTTGTTTGACTTCAAATTTTTGCTTTTTTGGTTTACTCATGTTTCAAGCTTTCCTCTCCTAACAGCCTTCACCCAGAATCCGCCATGAATGGCCTTTGGTTCATACGTAATCACAAACGCCTTCGGATCCATATCAGTAATGGTTTTATATAATTTCATCTCATATTTGCGAGGAGTTAAAATCGTCATCGACAATCTGTCTCCCTCTCTACCCTGGGTTTGCCATGTCGTAACTCCGTATCCCTCATCGCGCAGTTTTTTCGGCAAATCCATCTCATATTCCTTAGTAATTACATTTACTGTAATATATCCGAGCGCAAGCTTCTCTTCAATCTTCATCCCAACAATAACACCGATTCCGTAACCTACTGCATACGCCACTAAATTTTGAATTTGATTTAAATTATCTAGTACCAAACCAAGACCCACGACATAAATAACAACCTCAACCGTACTAATTAATGCAGCTAAATACCGCTGCCCCTTCAACGTCAAGATCATCCGAATCGTAAAAAAAGACACATACACAATATTAATCACTAAAATAATGAGGACCATTACATATGCATTCGATAACAAATTTACTCCCCCTTCGGAACCTTTCCTTCTCTTAGCTTACCAAAGTATTCATTTTACTAAACATTTTCCCTAAAGAATACTACCCGAAACATATTTTTCCATGAAATTTCCTAGTAGGCACATACCTAATTGAAATCTCATATACTACTTTAGTTGAATTATGTATTTTTGAGGAGGGAACAACAGCCCATGAAAATGGACCAATTTAAAAATATGAATAATTGGAGAAAGCAATGGGACCATTTTTTTGGTGATGAATTTTGGAATGAATTTACCCCATTTTTCGATAACGCCCATTCTCAACTAAACCTTTACCAAGGAGATAATGAGCTACTGGTCGTCCTAAGCCTACCAGGGTTAACAAAAGTTGAGGATGTCGACATTTATGTAAACCATCAAACACTCGAAGTACAAGGAAAAATCAATTTGAACTTTAAAGGCTTTGATATCATTCAAGAAGGTATTTTCCAAGGAAGCTTTCAACGAGAAATACAGCTCCCCTACACGGTAAAAGAAGATCGGATTAAAGCAAGCTATAAAAGAGGACTCCTACTCGTCCACCTTCATAAGCAAATCCCCGATGACTCCCGTAAAAAAATAGAGGTAGTAGATCGAGACAAATAAATGGGAAAATCCCTCACGATTCAGTGGGGGATTCGATTATTTTGGACGATTAAGTTGATTTACATAAATAATTAGGAGTATAGTGCCAACAAAAGTAATTGCTCCGAAAAGAAGTCCCACCCATTCACTTATAAATTCTAAACCAAATGGAAGCAATATGGTAAGAACACCGATAATAATCGTAAACACACCTACTGCTTTTGCTAACTTCTCCTTATCTCCTTTAAACGTTTCTTCATTATATCCGGCGATTAAAGAAAGAATCTTCTTCTTCCATGTCAAATACCCCATAAAGATACATAAAAGCCCGACAATAAAACAGATGATGAATCCAGCAAGCATTTGAGGTCCTCCTCTGTTATTTGATGTATATATTGGTATTACGGATTAATGGTGTCGGAGGTTTCAGGATTATATTTTTTGGGGAGTTGATATGGGATATTAAAATAGGTTGGTGAGATAGGGCGGAGCTGGTTAGGCAAATTTGGGGGATGAGTGTTTTTTTGGCATAAGGATTGATATCTTTACCTATATGTGGTTGGGATTTCTTTATTTTTTCTAATTGTTCGCTTTCTTATAAAGCTAACTGGTTTGGAGTTTCCTGAATTTATCCATTTGCGAGCCTCTTTATGAGACTTACTGGTTCGGAGTATCCTAATTTCATCCATTTGCGAGCCTCTTTATGAGACTTACTGGTTCGGGGTTCACTAATTTTATCCAACTGCTTGCCTCTTTCCGAGGCTTGCTGGTTCGGAGTATCCTAATTTCATCCATTTGCGAGCCTCTTTATGAGACTTACTGGTTCGGGGTTCACTAATTTTA
>NZ_JBPFDQ010000021.1:65426-66319 GCF_059415045.1 Ferdinandcohnia sp. SAFN-114
TCCAGTTGTAGAACTCTTTCCAAGGCTTGCTGATTTACATATATAAAATGCTTTTCAGTTCAATTTGATTTCACTTTATTCAATTTGCAGCTCTTTCCGTGTTTGTCTATCATGTTTCTCTTTTTATAGAACATTTGAGAAAAAGCGTTTGTTACATTATTCTTTCAAACAAAAAAGACCAACCATAACGGTTGATCTTTAAATTGCCTAGCGACGTCCTACTCTCACAGGGGCAATGCCTCAACTACCATCGGCGCAAGAGCTTAACTTCCGTGTTCAGTGGTCGGCTTCCGATGTGCGGCAGATTTCTGCGTCAGCTGCGCTCACTCCAATCCTCATGTACATAGTACATTCCGGTTGTCGCTCCCTTGCTTCCTTGAACTCTTTGCTCCTCGAAACCCGACCTATTCTATTTGATAGCCTTATTTCCGTAAAAACTTCTTTTACACCACAAAACCTTACGGTTTTGAAAAAACAAAAAAGACCAACCATAACGGTTGATCTCTTAATTGCCTAGCGACGTCCTACTCTCACAGGGGCAATGCCCCAACTACCATCGGCGCAAGAGCTTAACTTCCGTGTCCGGTGGTCGGCTTCCGATGAGCGGCAGATTTCTGCGTCAGCTGCGCTCACTCCAATCCTCATGTACACAGTACATTCCGGTTGTCGCTCCCTTGCTTCCTTGAACTCTTTGCTCCTCGAAACCCGACTTATTCTATTTTTTATTCTTATTTTTGTAAATAGCTTCTTTTACTCCACAAAACCTTTCGGTTTTGAAAAACAAAAAAAGACCAACCATAACAGTTGATCTTTCGTTTGCCTAGCGACGTCCTACTCTCACAGGGACAAAGTCCCAACTACCATCGGCGCAAGAGCTTAACTTCCGTGTTCGG
>NZ_JBPFDQ010000022.1:109-48430 GCF_059415045.1 Ferdinandcohnia sp. SAFN-114
CTCTGTCCGAAGTCGGGGTTACTTCAGACACGGTAAGGTAAAATCAGTACGGCTCTGTCCGAAGTTCGGGGATCTTCGGACAAGCAAAGGATAAATCGGCATGGCTCTGTCCGAAGTTCGGGGGACTTCGGACAAGCAAAGGCAAAACCAGCGTGGCTCTGTCCGAAGTTCGAGGATCTTCGGACAAGCAAAGCCAAAATCAGCGCAACTCTGTCCGAAGTCGGGGTTACTTCAGACACGGTAAGGTAAAATCAGTACGGCTCTGTCCGAAGTTCGGGGATCTTCAGACAAGCAAAGGCAAATTCAGCCCCGCTCTGTCCAAAGTCCAGGGATCTTCGGACAATCAAAGGCAAAACCAGCGCAACTCTGTCCGAAGTTTGAGTATCTTCTGACAAGCCAAGGCAAATTCAGCGTAACTCTGTCCGAAGTCGAGGGATCTCACTGATTTCCAGATAAATAAAATGAACCAATCATTAATAGCGGTTCTTCCCTTGGTTCCCTTCTCTTCCATAATTTATTTTTGTGAGATTAACTGTATTCATGTATAGTAAAAGTATTCGCAAACGAAGTTGAGAGGTGAGAATCCTTTGTTGGTTGATTTACTTTTACTAGATCCGGAATTATATACTCATATGGCATTTAACATTAGTATTGGTATAGGGCTAATGTTACTGCTGCTTACTACACAAAGGGTTAATATTGGTTTTGGTTCACCGTTTTCCAATTTTACAAATAAGCAGATTTGTGAAGAGAAGTGCTTTGATGGTAACAGGAGTCTATTAATTCAGTACTTTATTTCGAGGAGAATTACAAAATCAATCCGTAATAAAATGGCTACAAGTGATGATTCAGATTGTTTCGTTTCCTATTATCTTAACAGTTTTATTTAACTTTTAAGGAGGAAACATGAAAATGAATCGCACTTTCACTAAACTTATTGTCCTATTATCTGTCCTTACAGCATTCCTTTCTGGATGTGGAATTCAGTCAAGTGAGGATAATGAAGGTTTTTTCCACAATTTTTTAGTAGAACCTATAACAAAACTCATAAATTTTATTGCAAATACGTTTGATGGCAGTTACGGAGTGGCTATTATTATTGTCACTATTTTAATTCGCTTGATAATGATGCCATCCATGTTAAAACAGTATAAAAATCAATCAGTGATGAAAGAAAAGATGGGGTTACTTAAACCCGAAATGGAAAAGATTCAGGAAAAGATCACTGCTGAAACAGATCCGAAAAAGAAGCAAGAGTTGCAAAGAGAATTGATGGGGCTTTATCGAAAACATGGAATTAACCCGCTTAATATGGGTTGTCTGCCCCTTCTCATTCAAATGCCTATTTTGACGGGACTATATTATGCCATTCGTGGGTCAGCAGAAATCACTCACCACACTTTTTTATGGTTTAGTCTAGGACAACCTGATTTAGTGTTAACCATTATTGCAGGGGTTATTTATTACATTCAATTTAGAATTTCACAGTTAAATATGGCTCAAAGTCAACAACAACAAATGAAGTTTATGGGATTATTATCACCCATCATGATCGTTGTAATTTCATTTAATGCTCCGGCTGCACTACCGCTTTATTGGACAGTAGGAGGTATTTTTCTGACAATCCAATCATTTATTGGTTATCGGCTTTACCGAAACCAAAAGCTTAAGCCGGTCGTAGAAAATAAACAAATGTAATCAAATAAAAAATAGGGCCTGCCCCCAGCGTTAACACTACTTTCCGCCGAGGCCAGGCCCTATCATATTCTATTAGTAAGTTATTAAGGTCTTATGGTTGATTAACTGCTGCGACTTCTGCATTATTATTTACCACCAAACTATGAATTTTAACATTAGATGGTACCAAGGGATGATGACGAATAATTTCAACACTCTTGTTGATATCTTCCCTGACATTTCTGCTTCCATCTAACCAATCACTTATACTATCCTCAATGAAAT
Source organism: Ferdinandcohnia sp. SAFN-114 (assembly GCF_059415045.1). NCBI lineage: Bacteria > Bacillati > Bacillota > Bacilli > Caryophanales > Bacillaceae > Ferdinandcohnia > Ferdinandcohnia sp. SAFN-114. Next base: position 2,072 of record NZ_JBPFDQ010000022.1, read on the forward strand.
CTGGTTTCACATTTTTAAAAAGATAATCAACTGTTTTTAGTTTATCATTCATATTGACTTTAAGTTGGCTTTGAGCATCCTCAAAAACGTTCCGCTTGTTCGTCGAACCAACTACAAATATCTCCTCAACCTTCTCCTGATAAATGGCAAGGATGATTGATCTCATTATTTCTCCAAAAGGGTGAGAAATGATTGGGCCATAGCTTTGTATCATTAACATATTTTCAGGTTGGACGTTCGTCTCTTGTTGCAGAATAGGCTCCAATCCAGATTCCATGTCCGTTATAAATAATGTTTTTTTTGTTGTTTTATCCATACAGCACACCCTTTCATCTAGATAAATTGGTTTAAAGACTTTTAATAGTTTTCCCATTCATAATGGGGGGTTACACACGCAAGCCTAACCCAGCCATTTTGTACCTTTTGTTTAAACACATCATCATTTTCTAATAATCTTTTCACGAACTCTCTTGGTGCCTGAATAACGATTTGCAGACGAAGAGGAGCATGATAAGCCTCTTCATCTGATTTCATCACAGACTGCCAGGGAAGGCCTGTCAATAAATCACTTGCAACACCTTGCATGACACCAAGTCCTGAGGTTATAGTTTGTGTTCCTTTATTCCCACTCCCATAGAAATGTGGTGCAACGGTGGATGCATAATACTGTAAGTTAATCCATTGGGCTACGGTTCCTGGCCCAGCAATAATGTTAGCTAGAATTTCTCCATTGTGGTCTTGCTCCCAATCGTAATTATGCAGAAAAACTCTTCCTTCTAGATCACAATGATGAGTCAGTTCTCTCTTCCCTATAATAAAAGCTGCATTACGAGCCAATCCCCATTCAGGTCGTATTTCACTCCAATCTTCTGCGATACGATGTGCCTCAGCCTTTGGATTTTTACAATAAGTGCCGATCGTGGGTAATTGTGATAAACATTCTGCATTTGCTTGATGACTTACGTTAGGTAAAACTTCCTCAATGTGATCAAACGATTCCTGTGCTAACCTTGATAATTTGGGGACATAAATCCACTTAAGTTCATTCACAGTTGTATTATGTTCAGCTGCAACGAATACTGTTTCAGCTGGAATTTCAATACCATCCATTAAAAGTGCGTTTCTTACCTCTGGTAAGTTGCACAAATTTGCAAGAACCCTAGCATTGAATGCTCCTGACGCACCACCGCAAGCACCGCAATCAAGCGAGGCTGCATATGGGTTGTTTGTACTTTGACTTCCGTGTCCACAAATCACAATTAATGGTGCAAAGTTTGTTGTCAGCCCCATCATCTTAAGTGTTTGACGGACATAATTGACTTGTTCTTCCTCAGAAAAACCTAATGAAATTTCAGATATATTGTTCCGAGCAGAATGAAGCGTGAGATTTGTTTCTGGTTTCCTTAACCATGAATCTCGAAAATTACGTATGAAATGGCCCGCTTTTCTGGGTAGAAAACTACGGCCTAGCGTTTGTATCATAAGCCAAGGTCCGCTTACCTCAGGTAAAAGCAAACTTGGAACTGTATTCTGTTTCATCTTTTTAAACGTATACGCTACAGATTCTAACGCTCGTTTACGTTGTTGGTATTGCTTTAGTTCATTTGTATCCACTCTTTCTTCTATTCTATGTCTTGCCTTTTGCATCACGGGCAATGAGGAATGAGTATGTTTACAATCAAGCTCCCGAATTTCAATTGGTAATCCGAAGAAACCAGCGACACCAATTGTTTCAAAAGGCCCCGCTTTCTCTAAATAACGTCTAAAGGTTTCAGAACGGACATCTATACAAAATGCAAATTGGGCTAATGCACGATTTGTTACATTGTTCACTTGTTGTTTAGCTAAGATTCTCTGTTTCAATTGATCTGTGTAAGTTTGTTCCCAAGCCTCAAGCCACAATTTTTTTTGAATCTTTTCATTAAACGTGTAGGCAAATGACAAGTATTCTTTTTGTTGTTCAGTAGACATCCCCAACCATTTCTCGATTGTGAGCCCTCCATACTGTACCCAGGCTTTTATAAGTGAATCAAATTGAACTTTTTTCTCAAAGCTATTGTGCAAAGGCAGGTAAGGATTCACCAAAACCCATTCCATAGAAACTCGAACAGCTAAATATTCCATTAAAAGTGATTGTTCTTGTTGAGATTGTTGAGAACGCCAAAGCATCATGCCTGCCCAGCCAGGCAAAGATAGCAAATGACTCTCAAGGTAATCTTGTATCTCTGAACGAGGAATTTTAAAAGCAGATAAAACGACTTCCAACGCCGTCTCTGCATCTTGTGGCCAGTTTCTAAACATTTTGCGTTGGTTTTTACGCAATGAAGGGTCATGCTGTATAAGGCTTTGCCAAGTTCGATAAAATCCATCTTCATGTTTCGGTATTGACCACCCCGCTTGGGAGTCATCCAGATATAACTTACACCATTTAATAACATGATGATCTAGCACTTCCGTTAAATTTCTACCATCCTTGGGCTCTATCTTCATGCTTAAGGGCTGTCTCGGAATACTCTCGTAAAGTTCTATATTTCGTTTTTTTGAATCCTCTATAAAGTTTTTTACCTCTAGTGATGATAAGGGATTTGCAGACATCGCATCCAAATTTAGAGAAAACCGGCAATAACGTTCAGCCTCTTCCCGAGGTATTTTAAGAGAATGTGAGTTTAGCCAGTGCTGCAAACCTATTTCTAAAAAACCTTCATCGATTTCCCCGCGATTTTTAGCCGATAGGATCATAGATGTACTAGGGTATATTTCTACATTTCGGATGTTCTTTAACCAGTTAGCAACATCTTCAAATTTTAAATCTTCCAGTCCCACCCATGGGTGACGAGCTGCAAACGTTGAAATAGGTCCAAGTGGTGCTATTACTCTACTTGCTGAAGAAACTAACGATTTAATATCAATCTCTGTATCAATTTCTTTTAGCTGTTGTATGTTTATTTCTTTTTGTAATGTAGAGGATAACATCACACCAACAACCTCCTTGTGAAAGTGATTATTTTAGATAGCTTGGATGGCTTTCGGTAGACTTCATCTCTCCTTCTCCAAATTTTATAAACCAAAGAAAAAGTACTGCGGAAAAGGAGGATGTAGGATAACGGGAAGCGATCGCGCCCATTACACTACCAAATATTAATAGACAAACGACAATGAACACAATCGGCATAGGCAGTTGAAGACTTTGAAAAACAGGTGTATATAACCATTCTTTAAAAAAACTATGTAAAAGTAAGTAGACAGTTGCTGATCCTCCCAAAAGGAAAAGACCAGCCACTCTATCAATTCTTCCTTTACAATAAACAATTAACTGCATCCAAGAAAATGATAAGGACCATCCTACTATCAAAGCAGTCACAATGTCATAATGTCCACTAGAGGACATCCTCCAATAAGCAATCCCAGTAAGTAAACCTAATCCATAACCAGCGAAAATCCACAAAATAGACGATCTTTTAGTATGATTAGAAGAGACTTCAATCCGGCGTATTGCCGAACCAGCCTGTAAAAAAAGAGTAGCCTTAAAAATACCATGTAATATGAGGTGGAGAATGGCTGCCGAATAAGCACCTAAAGCACATTGAATAAGCATAAAACCCATTTGCGCAATTGTAGAACCCACCAATTGACGTTTATAATCAACCTGTACCAAACTTATGCCACTACCGATTAAGACAGAAATACTTGAGAGAACAAGTAATAAAATCTGAGCTTTATCCCCATTAAACAACGGTGAGAAACGTGTTAGTATAATTCCGCCTGCATTTACAATCCCAGCATGCATAATTGCAGAAACGGGTGTAGGAGCCACAACAGACTCAATTAACCATTTATGGAATGGCCATTGGGCTGCTGGAATGATTACAGCCAAAACCAATAATAGATTTATTCCTGTTTTTTCCCATGTACCGATATGTGTCAGACTATCATTGGCCAAGATTAGAGTTAGCTTCCAGCTGCCCGTGATTTGAGACAACCAAATGATAGCAAATAGAAGAGCCAGCCAACTACCTGCAAATACCTGAGCAGAGAGTCTTGTTGCTACTCTCGTTACCTTCCACTCCCTCTTTATACTTATAAGAATCGTTAACCCAATAAGAGTAATCCCCCAACAACCGGCCAACAATCGAAGGTCATTACTTAACCAGGAAACAGAAGCCGTACCTGTTATAAGTGTGAAGAATGCAAAGTATTTTCGGTAAGAACGGTCTCCTAGTAAATACCTTACAGAAAAACGTTGGATGACAATCCCTATCGTCAGAACAAAACATGCCATAAGCCAAGCTAATGAATCCAAGTGCAAGGGGCCAACATTGTGATTCATATTGTTCATTAATAGAATCAATAATGACACCAAAGCAGGCAATGAAATGATCCCGATGTGGACCCGCACAAAACCTAGGGGCACCCGTTTAGATAGGAATACGAATCCACTTACCACAGATAAAAAAAGTGCGATAAAAAATAAGGTAAGTAGTATGGATATGCTATTCGAAATCATAAAACTTCCCTCCGTCAAAATGGACCGAACTTAAATAGTAATTAAATAAAAAAACCGAGAACTAGTACCAGTCGTAGTAACCACTGATACTTGTTCTCGGTCTATTTTTAACTGACTAATAAAGTCTTTTAAAAATCTCCCTAAACTAATTTTTTCTCTAAATCATTAAATAACTTAAACACGATAACTCGTTCTCCAGTACGAGTACTTAAATCAGTATGAAAACTTTTTACTTCTTCCCCAGTGATGGTTAAAATAATTTCTTTTAATCCATCCAAACCAGATTCAACTAACCCTGACCGAGTATGTTTGATTGATAGCATGCCATCCTTTGTTTGACAAACAGCATATTCCGCAGGAGTTAATATACCTTGTAAATAAACGATTATCATATCACGGAGAATATCTGTTTTAACGGAAACAGATCCACGCCCCAAAAAATCCTTTTCCCAATGAGTAATCGCTTTGCTAATTTCTGATTCGATGGACCCTTTTGTTTTCTTCAAGTAAATTCCCCCCAAACAAAAAAAACGGTATATTTCCAGACTATTCCCTCTAAGTCTAAAAATATACCGATTTGTCTTATTCTGTACTTCTAAATACAAAAAGATTGCTTCTTCATTCTACCAATTCTACATTAATAAAATGCTAAAGCTCTTTATTATTATTCAGAAGGTAAATAATATCACTCGGTTATTAATCTAAGTAATAATTTAATTGAAAATGATCAACTTGTCAATATTAAATTGACAGAGGATTGATTCTATTTATTTTTAGCTGCTTATACGATTGTACGTTTTAAGAATTCTCTAGTACGAGCTTGTGTCGGATTATTGAAGATGTGCTCTGGACTTCCTTCTTCAGCAATAACACCCTTATCCATAAATACAACTCGATCTGATACTTCTTTTGCAAATTCCATTTCGTGCGTTACGATTAACATCGTAAGACCAGACTCAGCGAGTTCCTTCATGACTTTTAGGACTTCTCCTACCATTTCTGGATCAAGTGCTGATGTTGGCTCATCAAATAACATCACATCTGGTTCCATCGAAAGTGCTCTTGCAATCGCTACACGTTGCTTTTGCCCACCGGATAACTGCTTTGGCTTAGCGTTAATGTATTTATCCATACCAACAACTTTTAAGTATTTCATCGCTACTCTTTCCGCTTCTTCCTTCGTGCGTTTCAATACTTTTATTTGCCCTACTACACAATTGCTTAGGACATTATGATTATTGAAAAGATTAAATTGTTGGAAGACCATTCCTAAATGTCTTCGGTAGGTAGCGACATCATGCTTGTTATCCAAAATATTTTCACCTTGATAGATAATTTGCCCACCGCTAGGTCTTTCTAATAGATTAATACAACGAAGAAGAGTTGATTTACCGGATCCGGAGGAACCGATGATGGAGACAACTTCTCCTTTATTCACCGAGAAATCAATATCCCTTAATACTTCATGAGTGCCAAAGGATTTGCTTAAATGTTGAATATCAATAACCTTTTCCATGTTCTCTCCTCCTTCTTCCTATTGTTGTTGATTAACTTGTATCGGTCGATCGTTCCCAATCATCGTATAATTATCAGAGCCATCTAATTTTCTTTCAAAGTATAATAGAATTCTTGTAACAATGAAGGTCATCACAAAATAAATCATACATGCTACGAAAAACGATTCAAAATATCTAAAGTTATTGCCTGATATCGATTTTGTCACGAAATATAATTCTGTCACTGAAATCACGTTCAGAACGGAGGTATCTTTAATATTAATCACAAATTGATTACCTGTTGCAGGTAGAATATTACGTATAACCTGTGGTAAGACAACGTTCCACATCGTTTGGAAATGATTCATTCCAATTGCATGTGCTGCTTCAAACTGTCCTTTATCAATCGAAACAATCCCACCACGAACATACTCAGCCATATATGCCCCTGTATTGATTGAGACAACAATGATCGCTGCAACAAAAACATTCATATCTATCCCAAATGCTAACGCAGAACCATAATAGATAACCATTGCTTGTACAATCATCGGTGTTCCACGGAAGAATTCAATATAGATGGAGAGGATGGCATTAATGACTTTTAAAAATATTTTGTTCACACCACGTTCGGGCATTGGAATTGTACGGATAACTCCTGCTAGCAATCCAATCATTGCCCCAAAGACCGTCCCGATAAGAGCGATCAAGAGTGTTAAACCCGCACCACGAAGGAACATTGGCCAGTTTTCGATAATTATTTTAATGACCCACTCAAAACTCATTTCTTCTCCTCCTTAGCCCTATATAACCGACTGTATGTTGATATACAGTCGGTTCCCTGTATTTATTATTCTGCTGCTGGTTGATTTTGAATAGCCGAATCCATAATGCTTGTACGTTCTTCTTCTGAGATACCTGATAAAATCTCATTGATTTTTTCTGTTAATTCGCTGCCCTTTTGAAGTCCGACAGCAATTGCTGTATCATCTTCTGAAGTTTCAAATCCATCTTCAAATTCCACCATTACAAAATTTTCATTAGCAGATGAAGCACTAATACCCTCTGGACGTTCTGACACGTAACCATCAATCATTCCTGATTCAAGTGCTACTCTCATTGCTGGGAAGTTGTCCATCGCCGTTTTCTTTTCGACACCTTCAATTTGGTCGATTACTGTATAGTGGAATGTATTTAATTGAGCAGTAATTTTTGCTCCTTTAAAATCTTGGATAGAAGTAGCACCTTCATAAGTGCTGCCTTTTTTCACAACCATAACTAAATTTGAAGTATAGTAATTATCCGAAAAATCGATTGTTTCTTTTCGTTCTGCTGTTGGTGACATACCAGCTATGATTGCATCAATTTTGCCTGATGTTAAAGCTGGTACAAGACCATCCCACTCTGTTTTTACAATCACTAATTCTTTACCTAAACCTTCAGCTACTTTTTTTGCAATTTCCACATCATATCCGCCTGCATACTCTGCAGAACCGTCTATTTTTACTGCACCATTGGAATCATCATTTTGAGTCCAGTTAAACGGTGCATATCCAGCTTCAAGACCTACCTTAAATGTATTATCTTCTGATGAACCAGAATCCGAACTATTACTTGTTCCACACCCTGCTAATAATAGAATGGTAGAAATGATTAAAACGAAAAATATTGTTAATTTGCTTCTCATGCTGTTTCTCCTCCGTATTCTTATAAATTTCGACAAAAAAACGACCTGAGATATACTCAGGTCGCAGTAAATTTGCCCTAAGGTCCTCTCTTTTATCTCAATTGAGATAGCACAACTCAATAAACTGGGGGTTTATTGAGACAGTCCTGCAGCTATTAACTGCAGACCCAGCATGTAATATTGAGGGTATTACAAACTTCGGCGACATTTCCTTCTCCCTAGCATCACTGTTTCCTCAAACTCCACTAAAGACTGTTAAATATCGCGCCTCTACCTCACTAGTAAAAGTGAGGCCTTATTTAATTGTGTTTTTATACTACAATAGTAACTACTAATCAGTCAACTACTAATTATTAGAAAATCCAGTAACTACTGTTTTAACATGGGATATATAAAAAAATAAGCCATCTATATCGTGTTCTTGTTATAAGAAATGGACAAAATATACATTGTAATCACATATAAAAGAGGTTACTATACCGAGAGTATGTACATAATGTTAAAAATACACCAGGAGGTTACATATGCAATATGCTCTTTCAGTTTTAGGTATTTTTGTTGTTTTGTTTTTGGCTTGGTTGGCAAGTTCCAACCGAAAAGAGGTAAAATATAAACCGATTCTCATCATGATTGTCATCCAAATTATTTTATCAATATTACTATTAAATACTAGATTTGGTTTCATTATCATCCAGGGGATTTCTGCTTTTTTTAATAAACTGCTTGAATATGCAGGCGAAGGGATTTCCTTTGTGTTTGGCGGAATGGCGAACGATGGAGAGGCTCCATTCTTTTTAACTGTATTGCTTCCAATCGTATTTATTTCAGTATTAATCGGAATTCTCCAGTATCTGAAAATTTTACCATTCATTATGAATGGGATTGGATGGTTATTAAGTAAAGTAAACGGGATGGGTAGACTTGAATCATATAATGCAGTTGCTTCATTGATGGTCGGGCAATCGGAAGTTTTCATCACACTAAAAAAGCAATTAGGTATGCTATCCAAACAACGGTTGTATACCCTATGTGCTTCCGCGATGTCAACAGTTTCAATGTCCATTGTCGGCGCTTATATGACAATGCTAAAGCCAGAATATGTTGTCACAGCTGTAATGTTAAATTTATTTGGCGGGTTTATTATCGCTTCTATCGTTAATCCGTACGAAGTAAATCCAGATGAGGATATGATCGAAATCCGCGATCAAAAAAAACAATCATTCTTTGAAATGATTGGAGAATATATCCTTGATGGATTCAAGGTTGCAGTTATTGTCGGTGCCATGTTAATTGGTTTTATTGCTTTAATGGCAGCAATCAATCATGTATTTGAACTAGTATTCACCATTTCATTCCAAACGCTATTAGGTTACCTTTTTTCTCCAATTGCTCTTATTATGGGGATTCCTTTATCAGAAGCAGTTAGTGCCGGAGGAATTATGGCGACAAAACTCGTGACAAATGAGTTTGTTGCGATGATGGATTTATCTGGAGGAAATCACCAATTTAGTGAACGGACACTTGGTATTCTGTCTGTATTCCTTGTTTCCTTTGCTAATTTCTCATCAATCGGGATTATTACCGGGGCGGTGAAAAGTCTCAATGAAGAGCAAGGGAATGTCGTTGCTGGTTTTGGTTTGAAACTTTTATATGGTGCCACACTAGTAAGCATACTTTCAGGTATTATTGTTAGTTTCGTTTTATAAATAACAACGTCTAAAAAAGAAAAAAAGGAACCTTCTCAGTTTCAAGTGGGTTCCTTTTTTGGTTTTTCCGATTTCGGTTTTGAAGGTTTCTACTTAGCAAATTTATTCAACTAATGGCTGATTCTGCCGGAAACGTTAACTTATTCTGATTGGCTGGAGACCCTGCTGAATAAGTTAAAAGGTCGGTCCTATTCTCCAAATTCCAAAGTCGTTTTGCTTCAAAATTTCTGATTTTGTCAGTTTTCCTGACGAGACAGATTTAATTTCATCAAAGATAGATTGTCCAACTGTTTGAACAGTCTCTTTACCTTCAATAATTGTTCCAGCATTCAAATCCATATTATCTCTCATACTATTAAACATTGGTGTGTTTGTTGAAATTTTAATAACAGGAGCAATCGGTGAACCCGTTGGCGTACCACGACCAGTTGTAAAGAGAACTACCTGTGCACCTCCCGCAACCATTCCTGTAAGCTGTTCGATGTCCTGCCCTGGAGTATCCATCCAGACAAGTCCCTTTTTAGTTGGAATCTCTGCATAGTCAACCAGTTCTTGAAGCGGACTGGTGCCAGACTTTGTAGCTGCACCAAGTGACTTTTCCTCAAGTGAACTTAACCCTCCAGCGATATTTCCTGGCGTAGGGTTACCAGTGCGGATATCAATCCCCATCATAAGCGCACGACCTTCTGCCTGCTTAATCTTTTCATATACTCGTCTGGAAGTATGGTCATCAACCGCTCGGTTCGCAAGTAAATGTTCGGCACCGATTAATTCTGTCGTTTCTGCAAGGATTGCTGTTCCGCCTGCTTTTACAATTAAATCACTCACATGGCCAACCGCAGGGTTCGCAGATAAGCCAGAACATGCATCCGAACCACCACATTCCGTTCCAATGATCAATTCACTAACATGACAAGGTTCCCTCATAATTGCAGAGGCATCCTGAACCATCTTTGCTGCAACTTTGGCTGCGTTAGCGATCGTTTGCAAGGTGCCTCCATTTTCCTGGATGGAAACAGTCTCAACTGGCTTTCCGCTTTTAGCAATCTCTTCTGCTACACTTCTTGCTTGATGTGTTTCACAGCCTAAACCTAGCACGACTACGCCATACACATTTGGATTAAGGCCAACACCAACATAGGTTCGGAAGGTTTGATCATAATCCACTCCAACCTGTGTACAGCCATGTTGATGAATAAAACTAACAGTCCCATGTACAAGCTGAGTAACTTGGTATGCAGCTTGGGTCGCACAGGTGATAGTTGGAAGAATCAATACATGATTACGAACCCCAACTTTTCCATCCGGACGTCTATACCCCATAAAATATTCTTGATTATTCATTTATATCCCCCCTACCTCGTGTTCCTTCAAGATTGTGTACATGGACATGCTCTCCTACCTCAATATCGCATGAAGCAACACCTATGATTTCACCGTATTTATAAATCTTTTCACCCTTTTTAATAGAATCAACGGCAAATTTGTGCCCAAAGGGAATGGAGTGTACGAGTTGTACATCAATTTTCCTATCACCATACGAAGCAGTAACAAAGATATTAGCCTCTAAATCTACTAAAACGGTCGCAACATTATCTCTCTCATTCATTAATACAGCCGAAAAACTTTGAGACATGACTTAGCCCTCCTATTAATCCTCAGAATCAACATACGGTATAGTTAATGGCCCTAACGGTAGTACCGCTACAGACATGTCTTTCCCATACTTTTCTTTAAGCTGTTCTAACGTTTGTTCAATATTGTGTGTTGGCTTCAGCATTGCCTGTGTCACTTGCTCATCTGTAAGTAGTGAATACACATAAACATCAGCCCACACTTGAATTACGGCCTGCTTTTGCACTTGCCACTGATCAAATGTTTTAAACTCTGGGTCATTGATCATGTCTAGGATTTCTTGTGGAGACTTGGCCATTTTTAAGATATCCCCGTAATTCCCATGGCTTGGAAGCCCATCAGAACATTCTGAAGCGATAATGATCGCTCCCCCTTTTTTCACAATTTTATGAGCAGCACTCATACCTTTTACAGCCTGGTACAGATTCTGATCGAGTGGATAGCCAGAATTTGAGGTTATGACGACATCAAAGCGCTGTTCACATTTCGTCATTGCGTGTTCTTTTGCATACGCACAACCTTTGTCATGGGCGGCAATTAATTCCCCAGCAAACACATTTGTAATCTGCTTATCACGATTCAAAGTGACATTCAGCATAAAATGAGGTTTACACATCATGTTAATTTCCCTTGTCATCTCCTGAAGAGGGTTATTCACCATATTTCCCCATGTTGCTAACGGATCACCAATCATCCGTGCATTATGGAAGGTCATAATCGTTTCAATTCCTGCGATCCCTGGCATGATTCCTTTTGGTCCACCTGAAAAGCCAGCAAAAAAGTGAGGCTCGATAAAACCGGTTACAATTCGAAAATCTGCTTCAACATATTCTTTGTTTAAATAAACGTCACAACCAAATTTACTATGCCCTACTTTGACAAGTGTTTCCTTATCATGACAACGATTATTAATAATCCGAACGTTATCAACAACCCATTGCCCTAGCATTTGAACGAACTCTTCTTCCGTTTGATCACGATGCGTTCCCGTTCCATTAATAATCACAAAGTTTTCAAGCGGAACATGGTTTAATTCCTTAATTAAAGCCGGAACAAGTTTTTCATTAGGCGTTGGCCGTGTAATGTCACTAATGACGATAGCTACTTTATCGGTTGCTTTCACCATTTCTGCTAAAGGAGGTGATCCAATAGGATTCTTGAGGGCCTCGTGTAATGCTCCCATTTCATCCTCAAGACCTGAGGGGTTTTGTGGTTCTAAAATAAGAGCATCATCCGGGACATTAATTGTTAAACTTTCTTTTCCATAAAGTAATGTTGTTTGCATTTTTTTCTCCCTTTCAACTCATGATGTTTTTAATAAATAACCACCCCTAGCCTCTTAAATGGCCAGGGGTGGAGCGTATTTGCTGCCCGATTTTTAGGCCCACAGGAAGTGGGTCATAAAGACGTTGCCACAGGACGTGGCGTTCTTAGTCTTTGAACTTACTGTCTCGAAAAACTACCTTTGAAAAATCGTGGCATCCGCCGGAGGCTATAACTTTATTCAGTTAGGGTCTGAACCCCAAATGATTGGTTCCTTTTATAACATTAATCGAAACACTCATAGGAGTGGGGACTTCTTCTGAATAAAGTTATACTGGTACTCCAGGGTCTTTTGGTGCTCCTGGGTTTTCCAGTTTTGCATCAATGCCTTTACTTCTTTGGTATTTATCCATTAGTATAACAGCAATTGGACAAAGAATGGCCGTCGTTAATACAGATATTGATATTTGCATCGTTGCTATGTTCGCAATATCCTGATAGGCTTGAGCTTCAGCAGCGCTCATCATACCAGAACCAGCTGCAACAGTCGCAGCCGCTGCAATTGCTGCCGGTGTACCTACAGCATTACCCGCTGTAGACGCTTCAGCCACCGGGGCAATTTGACTTTTCTCTCTAAACAGCTTAAACACGAGAATACCCGTTAATCCTGTTAATACGGTTGTCATAATTCCTAGAAGTAATCCAGCGCCAACAACGCTAGGGTTGAAGAATGTCATAAAGTTCATTCCTGCACCAAGTGCAAATGCAAAGAATGGAACCGGTAAGATTTCTCCTGGAGCCAAAAATTCACGAATTTCAGGGTCAAGATTCCCTAGGAGCATTCCTAGAGCAATCGGTAATAATACTGCGATAAAAGAAATAATTGGGAATTTGGAACCTAATAGGCCCAGTGACATTAAAGTAAAAAACGGTCCATCGTTTAATGATAGGACAGATACAGCACCTACATCCGACCTGTTTCCATATTGACCTGTTAAGGCAGCATACATCCCACCGTTACCATTTGTCATTGCAGCAATGATTGCCAATGTCGATAAACCAAGTAAACCATTCATAGGATCAAAAAAGTACCCAAACAAAAGTCCAATGGCAAGCCCAGTTAAATATTTTGATGTTGTCAGCAATACTCCTTTTTTCAAAGCAATCCCACCGACTCTAAGATTCATCTGGCTACCTGCGCAAAATAGGAATAATGCAATTAATGTTAATGCACCATTTTTAAATAATTGTTCAGAGAATCCACCAATCCGTAAAAACTCATAATGACCATCGGCAGTTGGAGCAACCCCCAAAGATTTTAAAGCCTCCATAACTGCTGGAATGTGCATTTGATCGACTGTATTAAATAACGCCCCTAACATTAAAGGTACAACCATCAATCCACCTGGTACTTTCTCAATTGTTTGCTTGATTTTCATTCCCATTTACCCCCTCTTTATTGAAAAAATAAGTGCGGCTTACTTGCTCAGCTGTTAGTTCTAACAATTTCTTTGATTCTTTCATCGCTTCGTCTAAGTTTATTGGACGATTTATTATGCTAAAAACCCCTATAATTCCATATTGGTATAATGTTTGAATTCTTTCACCAATGGAACCCGCGATAATGACCGTTGGAATATTAAGCTTCTTTGCTGTTTGGGCCACCCCCATGGGAGTTTTTCCATAAGCTGTTTGAAAATCCACCTGCCCTTCCCCAGTAATTACAAGGTCAGCCCCTTTTAGATTTTCTTCAAGCTTGGAGTATTCAATAACGACATCTACCCCTCTTTTCATTATGGATGGAAAAAATGCTTGAAAAGCTCCTCCAATTCCTCCTGCAGCCCCAGCTCCCGGTCTTTCATGCAACCGAATCCCCGTTACTTGTTCCACTACATTGCCCCAATGTGTAAGGTTTTTGTCGAGGACCCGAACCATTTCATCTGTAGCTCCTTTTTGCGGTCCAAACACATGAGAAGCTCCTTTTTCACCCACGAGTGGATTTTCCACATCAGAGGCAATTAAAAAATGACTTTCTTGGATTCGTGTATCAAAATGATCCATTCGTACTTCATGAATTTGATTTAACGCACCACCACCAAAGCCAATTTCCTGTCCTGACTTGTCCAGGATTTGCATACCAAGAGCCTGTAGCATCCCTACACCACCATCATTTGTGGCAGATCCACCAATGGCTAAGACAAAATTTCGATACCCTTCGTCAAGCGCTTTCTTAATTAATTCCCCAGTACCAAACGTCGTTGCAATTAGAGGATCCCGCTCAGAACGACTAATTAAATCCAAGCCCGATGCACTAGCCATTTCTATAATGCATGTCTCTTCATCACCTAGCACCCCGAAAGATGCTTCGATTGGTTTACCAAGGGGACCTGTAACAGTAGCTGAAACTTTATGTCCTTTTGTCGAAGAAACGAGATTTTCCATCGTTCCTTCTCCTCCATCCGCCACAGGTATTAACTTCGTTTCCGCATTCGGATATGCATTTTTTATTCCTTTTTCAATAGATAAGGCCGCTTCCATTGCAGTTACACTGCCCTTAAAGGAATCTGGCGCAATTATGATTTTAATTTTGTGTCCCTCCCTAACGCAAACGCTTACAATATTCTGTTTATTTAATTATAATGGACTTGCTTCAATTCTTCTTTATATGTAGAATACAAATAATTATATAAATTATAATGTCTTTTTGTACTCAATAACCAAAAGGAGAATTTGATGATTACTAGGGAAATTGCTGAGATGTTAGTAAATGAAACTTCGAAGGTCATGAACCTGAATATCAATATAATGGATGAAGAAGGAGTTATTATTGCAACAAGTGACCCCTCTCGTCAAGATTCGATCCATGAAGGTGCATTAGAAGTTATTAAAACTGGTAAGGTCCTTGAAATTACATCGGAAAATCAAGGCCAACTTCGTGGAACACAGCAAGGAATTAATTTACCGATACATTTTCATGGTGAGGTTGTCGGAGTCATCGGAATTACGGGGGAACCCTACATAATAAGAGACCGTGGTGGCCTTGTTAAAATGATGGCGGAATTAATGATTAAGCAAGCTTACATGGCATCCCAAACGGAATGGCGCCAAAAAACGAAAGAGACGATTATCGAAGAACTTTTGAAGGAGAAACCGAACACAATTAATATTGAACGCTGGCTTAGCCTACTTAATATGAAACTTACAGGACCTTTCGTCGTTAGCTTAATTGAGATTGTTGATTATGCTCTTTCAAGTCACTTGCTTATCAAAAATACAGAAGAAGTAGTTGGAAAAGGAGAAGTGTTGGCAGGATTTGTTCATGGCAATAAATTGCTGCTCCTATTAACTGGGGTAACCCACGAGAGTGCAAAAAAGAAGTTAACTTTCCTATGTAAAGAATTTGAAAAAATGAAGGTTCATGTTCGTTTAGCATTTTCTCCGCTAATCCAACACCTTCTACAGGTTAATCAAGGTTATCATGAATGTGAAATTGCGTTAGCCATCAGTAAACCTGAACAAAAGATCATTTCATATACCGACATTGAACCGAAAGCACTCGTTCACCAAATTAATCCAAAGCTAGCAACACAGTTTTCAGAAAGAATACTAAAAAGGAAGAGTGACCTTATTAATCATTTAGATACGCTTCAAGCGTTCTTTGACTCGAATTTAAATATAAAAGAAACGGCGAAAAAACTATATATCCATCGCAACACCCTTATTTACCGTCTTAACAAAATTAAAACAGAAAGCGGCTATGACCCTCAAAACTTTCATGATGCCTTTCTATTACAAATGGTCATTTGGGTACATAATAGAAATAGAACTAGCGCTCCCCATCAGTGAAAGGTGGATAGCTTTTTCATTTTCGACAAAAAAATTGGTAATTCGACAAAAACGATTGACCTTTTATTCATAAACATTTAGAATTTGTACATATTTTCAAAAAATGAGGGTTAGCATGAAAGATATATTATTCAGGAAAAAAAGTCTCGGAGAGTTACTCAAAAAAAAGGGAGATGTCCAGCTACCACAAACATTAGGTGCCTTTGATTTAATGCTACTTGGAGTGGGTGCCATTGTAGGAACTGGTATATTCATTCTTCCTGGGACAGTAGCTGCGGGGCACGCAGGACCAGGTATCGTTTTTTCATTTATTATAGCTGCGATAGTCTGCGCATTGGCAGCCTTGTGCTATTCAGAATTTTCTTCATCCGTACCAGTAACGGGTAGTGCATATACGTATGTTTACATTGTATTTGGAGAAGTAGTCGCTTGGTTAGTCGGATGGGCTTTACTATTAGAGTATGGCCTAGCAGTTTCAGCAGTTGCAACAGGTTGGTCTGCATATTTAAGTGCTTTATTAGAAGGTTTTAATATTTCCATTCCTAGAGCCATTTCTGGTTCTTTTAATCCGGCAGATGGAACATATATCAATATACCAGCTATAGCCATTATATTTGCCACTGCTTATTTATTAACACTCGGTATACGAGAATCTACGAAGATTAATATGATTATGGTATTTATTAAAGTAGGTGTTATTCTCTTATTTATTGGAGTGGGTATTTTTTATGTAGAGCCTGCTAATTGGCAACCATTTTTGCCCTTCGGAATGAACGGCGTTATAAGTGGAGCAGCCCTTGTTTTCTTTGCTTATCTTGGGTTTGATGCTGTTTCGTCAGCAGCTGAAGAAGTGAAGAACCCACAACGAAATATGCCAATAGGTATTATTGGTTCGTTATTAATTTGTACCATTCTTTATGGAGCTGTTTCCCTTGTTTTGACTGGGATGGTTTCATACACAAAGCTAAATGTAAGTGATCCAGTAAGCTACGTAATGCAAATCGTTAATCAAGATTGGGTGGCTGGTGTTATTTCACTTGGGGCTGTTGTAGGGATGATGACAGTTATACTCGTTATGTCATACGGAGGAACTAGACTTCTATACGCGTTTGGCCGTGATGGATTACTACCGAAAAGTATGTATGAACTTAGTAAAAAACATAAGACACCCGTTAAAAACACATGGGTATTTGCAGCAATTGTAGCTTTTTGTGCCGGCTTCGTTCCGTTGTCTAAGCTAGCTGAACTAGTAAACATGGGAACATTACTCGCATTTACAATTGTCTCAATTGGTATTCTTTATTTAAGAAAAGATAAGAATCTTCCATCTAATGGGTTTAAAGTACCGTTCTTTCCAATTTTACCGATTCTTTCATTCTTATTATGTTTATTTTTAATGTCCCAGCTCTCTGTCTTCACTTGGATAGCATGCGGTGTTTGGTTTGTATTTGGATTACTTTTCTATTTTGCCTATGGTAAAAAGCATAGCGTAATGAATAAAGAATGAGTTGATAAGAAGTGGGCATACGTTGTCATAATGTATGCTCATTTTTTTGTACCTAAAATTTGAGACACACTTCATATCGTCCCATAGAATTAACAGAAGTGACCAAATAAATGGTAAAAATATTATTTTGATATATTAATCATATTTGTGTAAAAGTTTCCCTCTCTCAAAACTTTTGCCTAACCTGTAATTTATTGTTTTCGCACAAAAACGTTGCCGTAGACTAACACGAAACCCCTTTGGTACAATAAATTTCAATGCTGAGTACCGGAGGAAGATAAATGGAACAAAGGTATCAAGATTTAAGGTTAGGAGAACGTGGTGCAATATTAAGTATTGCAGTTTACATACTTTTATCATGTATAAAACTAATCATCGGATATATTGCAGGTTCAGAAGCGCTGAAAGCTGATGGTTTAAATAATACAACTGACATTATTGCATCCATTGCAGTATTAATTGGGTTAAGACTTTCCCAAAAACCAGCAGATGACGATCACCCCTATGGTCATTGGAAGGCTGAATCTGTTGCCTCTTTAATCGCAGCCTTAATAATGATTGCTGTAGGTCTTCAGGTATTATACAGTGCAGCAATTTCTGTTTTTAATGGCAAAGCTGAATCACCTGATATAATAGCAGCTTGGACAGGATTCTTTTCAGCATTTATTATGATCTTGGTTTACCGCTATAATAAAAAATTAGCTACGAAAGTAAAAAGTCATGCAGTTATGGCTGCTGCTAAAGATAACCTCTCGGATGCTTGGGTTAGTATTGGGACTGCAATTGGAATTTTAGCTTCTCAATTCGGCATACCTTGGCTCGATCCAGTGGCGGCAATAGTTGTTGGATTATTAATATGTAAGACCGGGTGGGATATTTTTAGAGAATCCTCACATTACTTAACTGATGGCTTCGATATACATGCTTTAGAAGAGTATAAACAGACAATCTTAAATGTTAAGGGAGTTTTAGAAGTAAAGGATATTAAAGGAAGAACATATGGAAATAGCAATACTGTGGATGTTGTGATCTCTGTTCCAACTAATTTAGATATTACCGAGGCACATGAAATATCATCTAATGTGGAGGAAATGTTAAAGAACCAGTATAACATTTATGATGTTCATGTCCATGTGGAGCCAGTTGAAAATGAAAAATTAATTATGAATTGAACAGGATAATTTATTATAAAGAAGAAGTAAATTCACTTTGAATTTACTTCTTTTATTAGTGATGGGACAGTGAGTCAGGTTACGAGTTTAGCCCTTTTATTAGGTACTCTTCAAATGCTTGACTATTTAATGGTTTGCTAAAGTAAAAACCTTGTCCAAATAATAAACCATCTTTGTTTAGTTCGTTGACGTGTTCCTGTATTTCGATACCTTCTGCAATTACATTTAAGCCTAAAGTTGTTGCCAAAGTTAAAACGGATTTCACAATTGCTCTGCTTTCTTCATTCACATGAATATCTCTAATGAATGAAGCATCGACCTTTAATGTATCAATTGGAAGGTGTTTAAGGTAACTAAGCGAACTATATCCTGTTCCAAAATCATCAATTGAAATTTGAATCCCCAGCTGTCGGATTTGCTCAAGGATGGACGCAGCATCATTAACATCCATAAAAACACTTTCTGTTACTTCCATTTCGAGCCACTTTGGGTCTAAATCCGTTTCTTTTAGGATGTTCTTGACTGTATCGATAAATGTAGCGTCCTCAAGCTGTCGAATGGATACATTAACCGAAATAACCAATGATCGATATCCTTTTTCTTGCCATTTTTTCATTTGCTTACAGCTTTCCCGCAAGATCCATTCCCCTAACGGCACAATTAACCCTGTTTCTTCAGCCAATGATATAAATTTACCAGGTGAAATGGTACCTAACTCAGGATGTTTCCATCTAACTAAAGCCTCCATCCCAATTAGTTTTTGGGTAGAGAGATTTAGTTTAGGCTGGTATTCCAGATAAAATTGTTCATCTTTTATAGCCATTCGCAATGCATTTTCAAGCAGCCTGCGTTCTAATGATTCATTTTTAATTTTACTATTAAAGAATAAATAATGATTTTTCCCTTTATTTTTAACATTGTAAAGAGCATCATCTGCATTCTTAATCAGTTCCCTCGATGTATCACCGTCGTTGGGATAAGTAGCGACTCCAATACTGCATGTCATGATATACTCCTGTCCTGAAATGGAGATTGGAGTGTTAAACTTCGTTAGAATACGAGTAACATATTTTATTAAATCCTCTTCATCTTTTATATCCCTTAACAATACAATAAATTCATCCCCGCCAACACGACCTACTAGATCGCTTGGATTTATCGCGTCCTTTATATTTCTCGCAGCTTCAATTAATACTTGATCACCTACATCATGGCCCCACTGATCGTTAATCGATTTAAAATTATCAAGGTCAATAAATAGGACGGACATTTTCGTCGACGAGGCTCTATGTTTCCTGTCAAGAATTTCTCTATTTAACTCATTCATAAAAGAACGTCGATTTGGCAAATTTGTTAATGAGTCATGAAAAGCCAAATGATATATTTTTTGTTCGAATATCTTTCTGAATCGAATATCACGCATGACCACAAGAATTAAATCATTTTTTGAAAATGATGATTTATCAATGACACTAAAACTTGCCTCTATATCAATATACTCCCCTTCGTTATCACGGATTCGAATCTCAATATGTCTAACTGTTTTTTTCCTCTTGCAAAAGATTCTTATTTCCTTGTTAACTAGCTCTTGATCATCTGGATGAATCATTTCAAAAAGAGTAAGATGTCGGATGGAAGATAAGTCATACTTTAATATAGCTTCAAAAGAGGGAGATGCGTATTGAAAAGTCCCGTCTACTTCAATGAGACTAATTAAATCTGTCGTATTTTCAGCTATCAATCTATATTTTTCGTTTTGTTCCTCTTCTACTTGTTTTGCTAATTTAGAGCTTATGGATTTATCAGAGTAATCTAGAGTACGATGTAGGTTTTCCATTTTTTAAACCCCTTTAAGTTTACAATTACTATTTTTAAAACTTAGCAGAAGTAAATGCTAAATATGTAAGTGCGAACTTTCTTGAATGATTTTATATTAGCATCAACACAGGTTTTACGTCAATTTAAGATTCTTAACTTCGAGATATTTATCGTTCGAATAAATATAGAAAAAGAAATATCGTTAAAAAGAGTGAACCTTAAAGGCTCACCCCCCCCCCCTTCTCAATCGAAATTTCTAAATTTTTTCAGACGATAAAATAGTTTTCTAAATCTTCGACTTGGTTAATTTCTTTCAATACAAAAAATAGCGATTGCTCCTGCACCAACTACACCGATCTTCATAGTTGCCCCCCATTTTATGTGGTATGTGCGATCACTCCATCCTTTAACCATTTCGCTGTCAATGTTTCTGCATATAGCATCTCTTCTGGTGTGCCTTCAAAAAGTATATGTCCTCCTTTTTTTCCTCCCCCTGGACCTAATTCGATTACCCAGTCACTCGCCGCTATAAAGTTTAAGTTGTGTTCGATTATAATGACAGAATTACCTCTATTTACAAGACTTTGAAATACGTCTAAAAGTTTTTCATTATCCTCTGTGTGCAGTCCTAAGGATGGCTCGTCTAATAGGTAGATTTGTCCTTCTTTCTGTAGGTGGCTTGCAAGCTTTAGACGTTGGATTTCCCCTCCGCTAAGAGAACTTGTCGTCTGTCCTAAAGTCAAATACCCTAATCCTACTTCTTTAAGCGTACGCAATCTCTTTATGATTTTTGGTATTTTAAAATAATGGGTAGCCTCGTCCGCAGTAAAATTTAATATCTCTACTATATTTTTATTCATGTATTTGTAGGACAGTGCTTCATCTGAATATCTCGTACCGCCACAGGTTTCACATGGGATATTTACCGGATCTGCAAATGCTACGTCTGGAGTTATTACTCCTTTTCCATTGCAAATAGGACATGCGCCTAATGAGTTAAAACTGAACAAACCCGCTGGTTGTCCTGTTTCTTTTGAAAATGTTGCCCGAATATCGTCCATAATTCCCATATATGTTGCTAGGGTTGAACGATTGGAGATTCCTATGCTGCCTTGTTCTACCATTATTGTCTCAGGATATTTTTTAGCAAATGCTCCCAACATTAAGGAGCTTTTACCTGAACCTGACACTCCACAAAAAGAGACTAAGACATTTTTAGGAATATGAACGCTAATATTTTTCAGGTTATTAGTAGCTGCATTGTTGATTTTAAAATAACTATTTATATCCCTTGGATTTTTATTTATGTTTACCTTTTTTGTTAAGGCAGTTGCGGTGGGAGAATTTTTTAGGCCTTCCAGTTTTCCTTGATAGACAACTTCCCCTCCATTTACACCTGCTCCTGGTCCCATTTCAATTATTTCATCCGCTACTTTTATAACTGATAGATTGTGTTCAATTACAATGACCGTATTGTGTTGGTCTTTTATCCGTTTTAGCATATGGATTAACATATTCACTTCTTCTGGGTGGAGTCCTGCACTTGGTTCGTCGAAAATGTATGTAATATTGTTTAGACTGCTCCCTAATTGACGAGCAATTTTCACCCTTTGAGCTTCGCCACTAGACAGAGTGCCCATTTCTCTTGACAAACTTAAATATCCTAGTCCCATGTCGACTAGTTGTTTCACATGTGGAATGGCTTGTTGTGCGATTGATTCTCCCATAGGATTTTTTATGTTCTTAAGTTCTTCTACAATTTCTGGAAGCTCTAATTGATCGTACTCTGCGATGTTTAAGTTATTTATTCTACATTCTAATACCTTTGGATTCAGGCCTGAACCATGGCATGTTGGGCATAATGAGTGTGTAGAAACGGCTAAGACATCATCTTGAGAAACTTCTTTTAGCTTTGTGATATCTCTGTTTATATAAAGTCGCGTAAATCGAGGCAATAACCCATCCCACTCATGATCCTGAGGTCCATTTTTTGTATGAAACGGCGCATAGACTTTTTCTCCTTCTGGGGGACCGTATAATAGCAGCTGGAGTTCTTTTTCCGAGTAGTCTTTAATGGGTTTGTCTGGATCGAATAAACCACCGGTCATCATCCATCTGCCTTGCCAACCTGAAGGCGACAACGGTTTAAATTTCACTGCGTATTCTCGAAGTGATTGATTGAAATCGATAATCTTATGTAAGTCCGGCGTAATGACTTCTCCATATCCTCCACATTCTGGACATCTTCCAAAGGAACTTTGACTCGAAAAATCGGTGGCAGTACCTATGGATGGTTTTCCTATTCTCGAGAACAAAAGTCTAATCAATGGATCTATATCCATATAGCTACCTACTGTTGAACGTGAATTGCCCCCTACAGGTCTTTGCTCTACAACTATAACAGGGCTTAGGTTTTGCATAAGATCGGCGTGTGGTCTTTCATACCTTGGCATTTGATTTCTGACATAGAGAGGATAGTTCATTGTCATTTGTCTTCTACTTTCCGTGGCTAATGTATCAAAAACAACTGAACTCTTTCCAGAGCCAGAAAGGCCAGTAAAAACAATGATTTTTTCTTTTGGTAGCGTTAAATCTATATTTTTTAAATTATGTTCTTTTAGTCCTTTTAAAATGATTTCATCTTTCTTATCTGACATGTTACCATCCTTTCTATATGAATCTACTATGTTTTCTTCAGTACGTTACAAGTTTAGCCACCCTTAGTAAGAGGAATACCTTCCCTTATCGAAGATTGTTCTGATAAGTACAAGCGAGACACGTGTATAGTCCTTCGTCGGCGTCTTGAAGGTCCGAACAAGCATGTCAGTCTCTTGCAAAGTCCTTCATCGGCGGTATGAAGGCCCGATCGAGCATGTCAGTCTCTTGCAAAGTCCTTCATCGGCGGTATGAAGCCCCGAACGAATAAGTCCATTCCAAATCCCATCTTATCACGAATGATAAATATGTTATAATATTATGAAAAATCAAAAAGGAGATTTCATAATGCTTATTCCCTTTAAAGACAAAAAACCGAACGTACATGATACTGTCTTCTTGGCTCCAGGTTCTTATGTAATTGGTGATGTTCAGGTCGGTAAAGAGACCTCTATTTGGTTTAACGCTGTTCTGCGCGGTGATGAAGACGCTATTATTATTGGGGATCGATGTAGTATCCAGGATAATGCAACCATTCATTTATTTGAAGGCTCGCCAGTAGTAGTAGAAGAAGAAGTAACTGTTGGTCATAATGTGATTCTTCATGGTTGTACGATTAAAAAAAGATGTATCATCGGAATGGGCTCAACAATTTTAGACGGTGCCGTCATCGGTGAAGAGTGTATCATTGGTGCCAATACACTGATTCCGTCTAATAAAATCATTCCACCTCGTTCCCTCGTACTAGGCTCACCAGGAAAGGTGGTCCGGGACCTAACCAAAAAGGACTTTGAACTAATTCAACTATCAATTGATACGTACGTTGAAAAAAATTACATATACAACGATTTATTAAATAACTAGTTCTATAGAAATAAGAAAAAACTGTAGGGCGGCAAACACCTACAGATTTTTCTTATTTTATCTACTCCTCACTATTCCTTCCTCCGCACTGTGGTCTGTTGCTAACGGGGGAGTAATGGACAAGGAAGCTATTTCTTCCCACTGATTCTTATCTAAAGAGATTTTATTAGAATTAAGTGCCGGCTCCAACTGCTCTAGGTTTCTAGCACCTATGATTGGCGCTGTGATACTCGGGTTACTCTTTACCCAAGCAACCGCTAGAGAAACTGGATCATACCCATTTTCATTCGCATATTGTGTGAATCGACTAGCAATTTCATAATAACTCTCTTGACCGTATCTGAGTTGATAATTACGTTGTTCTATCAGCCTGCCTTGTTTAGGCTGCTTAGCTTCCCCATATTTACCAGATAGAAGCCCTCCACCTAACGGGCTGTAACTAATGACCCCAAGTTGTTCCGATTGAGCTAATGGTAATATCTCAACTTCCGCTTGTCTTTTCACTAGATTATACATCGGTTGAATGAGCTTAAATTTAGCCAAAGCTTTTCGTTCTGCAATACCAAGAGCTTTTGCAATTTGCCACGCAGCCCAATTACTGACCGCAGGATACAGTATCTTTCCTTGTCTTTGAAGATCGTCTAAAGCAATGAGCGTTTCTTCGATATCGGTTTTCTCATCAAACCGATGAAGGAAGTAAAATTCAATTCGATCTGTTCCCAACCGCTTCAGTGTTTTTTCAATAGAAAGGAAAATATGTCTCCTAGAAGTGCCTCCTTCATTGTTACCAACACCCGAAGGAAGACCGACCTTAGATGTTAATACAATATCATCTCGGCAATCAGCAATACACTTACCTAGTATTTCTTCTGAACTTCCACTGTTATAAATATTGGCTGTATCAAAAAAATTGATTCCAACTTCCCTACACCGGTTAAACATTGCCATAGACGTTTTTTCGTCTGCTATTCCACCAAATGACATCGTACCGAAACACAACTCTGATACGTAAATGCCAGTATCTCCGATTGTTTTATATTCCATAAATACTCCCTCTCCTTATAATAACATTTGGCTCTTTTCTAAAAGATTGTTCCTATTAACTTAAAGTTTATCAGTGGAATTAGGGGTGATTTCCGCTTCTGGCACTCGCTTTCCGCGGGCGATCCGCAAGCCTCCTCGCTCGTACCTCACTGCGGGGTCTCGCTTGGCTCGCTATTCCCGCTGGAGTCTCGTGCCATCCGCTCCAATCAATTGAATTAACACCCAATGTGTATTTAATAATACTTATTAATGGCTAAAATAAATGCAACAATGTTTACGAAAATTACTTCCCTTCTAATATAGCAGTTTTTCGATACTGACTTCCCGGATGATCGCTTGGTAATAAACTACTTCCGTTATTAAATAATTTTTCCCTAAAGGACCCTTGTTCATATTCTGTTTTGTAAATTCCGCGTTTCTGTAATTCAGGAATGACCAAATCAATGAATTCCTTCAGACTTTCTGGTGTGACAAGATGAGCCAGGTTAAAGCCATCTACGCCGCTCTCTTCGAATTGAAATTGAATGGCATCAGCCACTTCACTTGGATTTCCTACTAGCACATGATTCCGATCAATTGTTTCAAAACGGTTTAATACCTCTCTGACTGTTAATTTTTTGGGTGCATCTTTTGTAAGTGAGGCAGCTCTTGATTGCCCATGTTCGGTATGTTTATATTCAAAAGGACTATCTAAGTCTGTATATTGTGATAAATCATAACCACTAGAACCGCCATATTGGGCTTTTGCTGCTTCAGCACTCCAATACCTAGCTAATTCCTGATACTTTTCCTCTGCTTGTTCTGAAGTCTCACCAACAATTACATTTAAAAAAGTAAATGCCTTAATATTTTCAGGGTTTCGACCATATTTTTGCGCTCTTTGTCGGATATCTTGAATAGACGATTTTATTTTTTCTGCTGACCCGCCAACAAAGACACATTCTGCATGTTTGGCGGCAAACTCCTTACCACGTTCTGATGTACCTGCTTGGTAAATGACTGGAGTACGCTGTATGGAAGGCTCACTTAAATGAGGACCTTCTACCGAAAAATACTCACCCTTATGATTGATCTCATGTACCTTTGATGGATCTATTAGAACTTCTTTGGAGGCATCAGCAATGACAGCATTGTCCTCCCAACTCCCTTCCCATAGCTTATAAGAGACTTCCAAAAACTCGTCAGCCAAATCATAACGTGCATCATGCTTTAGCATTTCTGGTAGACCAAAGTTCCGTGCAGCATTCGGAAGATAAGAAGTAACGATATTCCAAGCAATTCTCCCTTTTGTAAGATGGTCTAAGGTTGAGAACCTCCTAGCATGGCCGAATGGATGCTCATATGTAGTACTAACTGTCACGGCGAAAGATAGATGTTCTGTTACACTTGCCATCGCTGGTACTACAAAAGCCGGATCATTTAATGGGACCTGAACCCCGTCACGAATAGATGGATGTTTACTTTGTTTATAAACATCATATATCCCAAGCACATCTGCAAAAAATACAGCATCAAACTTTCCTCGTTCCAATAATTTCGCTAATTCTATCCAATAATCTAAATCCTTGTATCGAGTATGTCTCTCACTATTTGGATGCTTCCAAAGCCCATGTGAATTATGCACGGCACTCGTCATATCGAATACATTTAATCGTATTTGTTTCGTCAATTTTCTCACCTTTTCATAGATTATTTAATTACGATAGCAGTGACCTATAAAACTTAACTCTCACACTCAACTATTTACTATTTTTTATGTTTTCTTCTAATTGTTTTAAAGTCTCCTCTAGATCTTCAGCAGGGATATCAACAACAATACTTCCACCTTTTGTATCTTCAATTACAGCTTCTTTAACGTCAGCTTCCTGATATAGCTTTGCAATCGTTTTGTATGTTTCATTGTCTTTATCCTCTTCACGAACGGCAAATACATTAATATATGGTCTTGCTTCTTCACTCTGTGGATCGTCATATAACAATGCATCCTTAAAATTCAACCCAGCTTGACCTGCAATCCCATTATTTATCAGTGATGCAGCAACATCCTTAAGTGCCTGTGCAGTTTGTTGAGAAACGACTGGAACGACTTCTAAATTTTTTGGGTTTTTAGCAATATCATCTATAGTTGCGTAAATGCCAACACCTTCTTTTAACTCAATTAAACCCGCGGCTTGCAATAAAAGTAATCCTCGACCAAGGTTTGCAGGATCATTTGATATTGCTATTTGAGAACCCTCAGGTATTTCTGATAAATCATCATATTTGTCAGAGTAAATCCCTGTAGGATTAATTGTTGTCGAAGCAATCGGAACAATAGTAAAACCATTTTCAACGTTAGCAGGACCTAGAAAAGCTAAATGTTGAAATGAATTCATATCAATCTCACCATTTGCAAGAGCATTATTTGGCTGAATGTAATCGGAAAACTCAACTAACTCAATTGTGATGCCTTTTGCCTTTGCTTTTTCTTCAATAAGCTTCCAATACGGTCCATCAGCACCTGTTACACCTATCTTTACGACCTCATTGGATTTTCCAGATGTACTATTCGTGCACGCTGTAAGTATTGATATTAAAAACACCATTGATAAGAAAATAATGAATCGCTTTTTCATTTTGAAATCTCTCCCTTTTTTTTGATTATCTACGTAAAAAGAATCTTGATAAAAAGTTCCCTGAAAACTGTGCTATTTGAACGAGTAGAATTAATATAACAACTGTTACAATCATGACCGATGTATCAAATCTCTGGTAACCATAGGTCATGGCAAGATCACCTAATCCACCGCCACCTACCGTTCCCGCCATGGCTGAGAAGTCGACGAGTCCAACAGTAACAAAAGTAAGACCGAGAATAAGAGGTCCTAATGCTTCAGGTATAAGTACGCCAAATATGATTCGTACTGGGCTTGCACCCATAGCCTGTGCGGCTTCAATAATGCCAGGATCAATCGAGACAAGATTACTCTCTACAATCCTAGCAACTGCAAAGCATGCAGCAATCGTCATAGGGAAAATAGCTGCTGCCGTTCCAATTGTAGTACCCATAATTGCCCGAGTTATGGGACTCAGTGCAACTAGCAAAATAATAAATGGAATTGGACGAACGATGTTCACTAACAAATTAAGTACGAGAAATATATATTTATTTTCTAATATGTTTCCTTTACGCGTGACAAAAAAGAGTACCCCCATCGCTATACCAATAATGCTTGAGAAAATTAATGTAAAGATAACCATCAAAATGGTTTCACCGGTAGCTTCAATAATACGAGGCCAAAAAGTAGTCCAATCAACTCTCATGACTAATCACCTCCCTTACCTCAACAATTTGTTTGAGTTCATTAATAACTTGCTGAATAAGAGGTTCAGGCCCCTGAAACTCAACAATTAAATTACCAAACAATTGATCTTGTAACTCATTAATGCTTCCGTATATAATATTGAAATCAATCCCATGCTTTCTCGTGACTCGAGACAGAATTGGCTGACTTGAAGCCCCTCCTGTAAAAATCACTCGATACAAGTTTCCAAAATGGTTATTGCGCAATTTCTCTAAGAGTTTGCTGGAAAGCTTATCGTTTAACACGGAACTAATAAAATTTTTTGTCGTTTTGGATTGTGGGTTTGAAAAAATATCATAAACACTTCCTTCTTCAATCACTGTTCCATTTTCCATCACTGCCACCCGATGACAAATGCTACGGATTACATGCATTTCATGAGTAATAAGTAAAATGGTAATATTGTACTCCTCATTAACCTTGCGTAATAGTTGAAGGATTTCTCCCGTTGTTTCAGGGTCTAACGCAGAGGTTGCTTCATCACAAATCAGAATGTCTGGTGAGGTAGCAAGTGCTCTTGCAATACCCACTCTTTGCTTTTGCCCGCCTGAAAGCTGTTCCGGATACTGCTCTGACTTATCTTGCAAACCAACAAATTGAAGTAATTCTTTAACACGATGATCAATCTGATCTTTTGGCAATTTTGCAAGTTTTAGAGGATAGGCAATATTTCCATACACAGTACGTGAGTTAAATAGATTAAAGGACTGGAAGATCATACCGATTTTCCTTCGTAACTTCCTTAGTTCAACTTGAGAGAGACTAGATATTTCTTGGTCGTTAACCACCACCTTCCCTGATGTTGGACGTTCAAGTAAATTAACAAGTCGGAGCAATGTACTTTTACCAGCCCCACTAAATCCAACCACCCCAAAGATTTCTCCTTTTGATATGGTTAAAGAAACATCCTTTAACGCTTGCACCTTCTTTCCTTCCAAACCAAATACTTTATTTACTTCCTCAAACTTAATCAATTTTGAATCCTCCTTTTGGAAATAAAACAAAAAAGGTACCTCTATCCAACACCATGTAAAGATGTATTGGATAAAGATACCTTTAGTTGTCTAATCGGCATACTTTTTCATTTTATATAAATTTAGTTTTTGAGAATTGATTATAGGTAGTAAAGACCTCTTTTTTATATCGAAAAAATAGGCTCTTTTCTAAAAGATTGTTGCTTTTAAATGCAGGGTGATTTTCGCTTCTGGTACTCGCTTTCCGCGGGCGATCCGCAAGCCTCCTTGCTTCACTGCGGGGTCTCGCTTGGCTCGCTATTCCCGCAGGACATTGAATTTGCTTCCTTGAAACTACACCGCACGAAGAAAATGCCAGCATTTTCGAGGATCTCGTACCATCCGCTCCAATCACTGAACGTAGTACTCATCGTGAATATATAATGGCTTTACCGATAGCAACAATGCTCAAGAAAACAGCCCAAAAATAAAACCCCCTTCATGACAGAAGAGGGTTTAAATAGTAAATTTAATCGTCTCTTCTCATCTTTCAAGCTCTTTGCTTGCTGGATTTGGCACAGTACCTAGTAGTCTGTTGCCGAGGCTTCAAAGGGCCAGTCCCTCCACCTCTCTTGATAAGAATTCATTGATTATTGAATTGTAATTTATAATTTACATGGAATGTGGTTAACTGTCAATAAGATTTTTGAAAAATCTTATTATTAATCTTTAAAGCTTGTAGTATTCTTATGCTACGGGTCACCCCTAGAATTCTACTTTTCTATTAATGTAATTCAGGCCAATAACCTTTGTTAGCTTCTATTAATTCATCCAAGATTTCTTTCGCTACTTTTGCACTTGGTACTGTTTTTGAAAGTGTTAGAGCCTGCCATAGCTTTTGATAGCTGCCTTCGATATAGGCTTGAACCACTAATTTTTCAACTGTTACTTGTTGGTACATTAATGCTCTTTGGAATTCAGGAATTTTTCCTTGGCTTAATGGCTCTGGACCTTCACTACCGACAATACAAGGAACCTCAACCATCGCCTCATCATCAAAGTTAGCAATTGCTCCATTGTTTTCAACAATTAATAACATTCTTTCATGTGTGTTAAAGGCAATCGCACGGGCTAAATCAACAACGAAAGTAGCATGTGCCCCCATTTCAAATTCGCAGCCTTCTGCTGTTCCTCTTTCAATGATTGTTCTAGCTGTAGAGAAGACAGTCTTTTCTCTACCTGCGATAACTTCATTTGCCCTTGTGTAATCCGGATTAGAGGTCTTTACCACATAATCAGGGTATAAGTAGTATTTTAAATACGTATTTGGCAAGAATCTAGGATCAACCGCTAGTAAATCTTTTGCTTTCTTGTGTGTTTCTTGCCAGCTGGCATCTGTGTGCTGGGTATCTACTTCTTTTTGAGTAAGATAACCGTTTTCTGCAACATAATCACGAATTTGAGGAAGATATTCATTTCCCTCTTTATCTTTAATACTTGTCCACCAGCCAAAGTGGTTTAATCCGAAATAACGTACTTCTAAATCCTGTGGCTCTTTGCCGATGATATGAGACATTCTACGCAGTGTACCTACAGGCATATCACAAATATTTAATACTTTTGAATTTGGGCGAAGAACTCGGCAAGCTTCAGCTACAATGGCTGCTGGATTAGAATAGTTTAACATCCATGCATCTGGCGAATATTTTTCCATTATGTCGATTAACTCAACCATATCACCGATGCTTCTCATTCCATAAGCAATTCCGCCAGGTCCGCATGTTTCTTGGCCGACCACACCATATTTCAATGGAATTTTTTCATCTTTTTCGCGCATTTCATATTTACCCGTACGAATATGAGCAAAGCAGAAATCGATATCTGTAAATGCCTCTTCTGGATCGGTTGTGAAGCAATATTCAATATCCGGCGCATTTTCTTTTAATACAATTTCAATTGCTTCTCCTAAAACAGCTTGTCTTTCACGATCATTATCATATAATTTTAATTTTCGAAGTGGGAAACGGTCCAGATTATCTAATAACATCATAACAATCCCTGGTGTATAGGTACTTCCTCCACCTGCAATAACGACTGAGAATTTTTTCATTTTCTCCATTCCCTTCTAGTAAACCTTTTTATTGTTTTATTCCGATTCTATTCGTTTGTCGTTAATCCTAAATAACTGTCAACAGCTTTTCTAATCGTTGTTACCTGTAAGCCGTAAACAACTTGAACGTTTTTATCTTTAATCACGACTCCACTAGCTCCTGTTTCTTTCTTCAACACTTCCTCGTTGACCATTTCAGGATTATCTAGTGTTAAACGAAGTCTTGTATAACAATTTGTTACGGTATGAATATTGCTTGCTCCACCTAATGCATCAACAATGACTGGGGCAATTCCGTCATTTCCTTGTGATTCGGAAGTTCCATTTTTTCCTTGTTTTTGCTTTTCTTTTAAGTCTTTCTTCGTATATAACTTTGTTTCTTGTCCACCTTCTTCTCTTCCGACTGTCTTGAAGTTAAACTTCACAATTAAGAAGCGGAATAGTAAGTAGTAGATAACAAAGTAGATTAAACCGATTAAAATGTACATTGGCCAGTGTGTTTTCTCAATACCAAGCGGTAAGTTGAACAATAGGAAGTCAATCATTCCATTTGGTCCAATTGCTCTGACATCTAATAGATTAAACGTCACCATTGCTAACCCACTTAAAGCTGCGTGAACCACAAATAGTAGTGGAGCAACAAACATGAATGAGAATTCAATAGGTTCCGTTACACCAGCAATAAAAGAAGTAACGGCTGCAGGAATCAAAATTGCTTTTACCTTAGCCTTGTTCTCAGGCTTTGCTGTATGATACATCGCTAAGCAAGCTCCGAGTAAACCAAACATTTTTGAAATACCTCGTGCATCCCAAACTACAGATGAAGAAAGTTCTTTTACAGTTGGATCTGCGATTTCAGCATAGTAAATATTTCTTGCACCTTCAAAAATTTGTCCGCCAACTTCTGCTACACCGCCCAATGATGTATATAAGAATGGTGTATAGATTAAGTGATGCAGCCCAGTAGGAATTAATAAGCGCTCTAACATTCCGTATAAGAATATTCCGAAGCTCCCACTGTGATTAATAAGAGTACCAAGATTGTTGATCCCATTTTGGAAAAACGGCCAAATATACGTAAGAGCAATTGATAAGAGTACAACTACTGGTATAAGTACGATAAAGACAAAACGTGATCCACCGTATATTTGAAAAGCTCCGTTAAATTCTATATCAACAAATTTGTTATGAACAAAAGCGGTTGCAATTCCAAGAATAATTCCGAGGAAAACACCCATATCAAGTATTTGAACACCTAAAACAAGCGTTTGTCCTGTACCTTGCAGGGAGTCTCCTTGAAACAGTACTCCGGTAAGGTCCATAAATTTATTCATCGCATTAACAAAAACCAAATAACCTAACAAAGCAGTAAAACCAGCAACGGCTTTCTCTTTATTAGCCAAGCCTACCGTGATACCGACACAGAAAATCAATCCTAAGTTCCCAAGAATCGAAACTAATGATCCTGTTAAAATGGATCCGAATCCTGTCGTAATCGGATTATCTAAAAATGGAATGACTTCCAATAGTCTAGCATTTGTAAATAAATTACCAAGGGCAATCAAAATACCGGCAATCGGTAAAATAAGTACTGGAATGAACATTGCTTTTGAAAAGCGTTGCATACCTTCCATCATTTTGGCTTTCATTTAGCCGCACCTCCAATATTCACTTAATTTCTTTCGACACGTTTAGAATACAATGCAAGCGTTTTATAGTCGATAGTTTCAACATGAATAAAAACGTGTTTCACAGATTGAAACACGTTTCATTCGACCCTATTCTTTTTCGACCCTAATTTCTCAACATACTGCTTAAGGATAAACTCAAACAACAAAAGCAATTTTGGAAAGAAACGATTTGGTAGCATATTTCGGTCATCTAGTTTATTGTAATCCATAATTTTAAAGTTTAAATCTGACAACTTAGCAATGCGATTCTCCGTTTCCTTTGTAAAAGAAACTGTAAACACATGATGCTCTTTTGCTGCATGCAGCTTATCAATCACAGTCTGTGTTTCCCCTGATTTTGATATTACAACTAATGCTCCAATATCTTCAAGATTATTTTCAAATATGCCAACGGAATCCGTTGCACTGGCAAATATCGTTTTCCTACCTAATACTAGTAGTTTTTTATGAAAGTACTCTGCAGCAATCGCTGAAAAGCCAGTCGCATAAATGAAAATATATTTTTGATCTAGATTTAACACTTTGCTAATAAACGTTTCAATATCTTCCATCGAATTAAGGGTTAAAAAATCCGTTTGGCTAACCTGCAAAAAGTCTTCTATATCACCACTTTGCGGTACTTCAACATTCCTTATCATCGGCAGTAGTTGATAATACATATCCACAAAACCGGTATAGCCTAACTTTTTGGATAAGCGAATAACAGTTGCGGGGGAAGTGAAATTGTCTTTAGCAATTTCACGTACTCCTTTTTGCAAAACGGTATCAATATTCGTAATAATATAACGTATGATTTGTACATCTAATTCCGTCAAATTTTTCCCTTGAATAATTTTGCTAATATCAATCAAAACTTAATCACTCTCATTCTTCTGTATGCCACTTTATATCATCTATATTATACCTCAACTCTAACAGTTCAACTAATAGTCGAAATATGTCATGCAATAGATGATAAAAAAACTGTAGGTTTCAAGCACCTACAGTTTTCCTTAATCTATCTACCCTTAATTATCCCTGCACTTGAGTCTATCGTAAGACAAGACCTGTAATAAATTGCAGCCACGCATAAGTTCCAACCTTAACTGTTTCAGAAACTGTCGAATCCTTACTTGGGTCCAGGCAGACATAATCAATATGTCTAACAGAAGGATGTTTGCCGATTTCTAGCAAACTATCAAACAGTTCAACGGCTGATAACCCTCCTGGTGTAGAAGCTGGTACTCCAGGGGCAACTGAAATATCCAATACATCCATATCAACTGTTACGTAAATACGATCAACCTTTGCTGTTAGTTGATCTAATGCACGTTGAATCGTGTTGATTAATCCCTGTTTTCGAGCTTGCTTTAATGTCACCATCTGAATTTTGTGCTGATTAGCGTAATCTACTAATGGTTTTGCATTGAAGTATCCATGAAGTCCAATATTAATCACGTTTTCTCCTTTAATGACCTTGCCATCGATTAATTGCCGGATTGGTGTTCCATTTGCTGGCCCTAGTTCTTTTGGATCCCTTACATCAAGATGTGTATCAAGTTGTAAAATTCCAATCGTTTCACTTGGGAATGCATCCTTAATCCCTCGTACAGCACAAGCCGTTGTCGAATGATCACCGCCAATCATACATGTCGGCGTGTTTGGATAGTGTGCAGCAAGATAGGCTGTAGACTTTTGGATTCGTTGATGTGATAACAGAATATCCGTCGTATGCATTGCCACATCGCCAGCATCCGCTACTCGAAAGGAACTTAAATCAACATTTTCGTCCAAATTATACGTGGCAAATCCCTTCCACATCCGCCGAAATTCAGTTGGATATAAAGAAGCTCCAGAAACACTAATCGAAGACCTTGAAATTGGCGCTCCGTACAGAATGAGATCAGGTGTATGTTCTTGCACATTCAATGGTGTAACCCATTGATGGACGTAAGTTGGTTCATCTATTGCCGTCTGATTCCATGACCATTCAGGTTTCTGAAGAAAATGTTCATTCATCTTTTTTCACGACCTTTATACCTTTTTTCCAGACATCTTTTACATGGTTAACCCCGAATAAATATTGCAATTCTTGATAATTTTTCACATTCCATAAAACAAAGTCCGCTTGTTTACCAACCTCAAGAGACCCAACTTGTTCATGCCGATTAATTGCATGGGCTGCATTATAGGTTGCTGCCGTTAATGCTTCTGCAGGTGTTAAACGCATTAAAATACAAGCTAAATTCATAACAAGTGGCATCGAGGTTGTTGGGGATGATCCTGGATTGCAATCCGTCGAAATCGCCACAGCCACACCTTCGTCGATCATTTTTCTGCCTGCGGCTGCTGCTTCACGTAAATACAGAGCTGTCGCTGGAAGTAAACAAGCGATTGTACCGGACTTCGCCATCGCTTTAATCCCTTCATCAGACGCTTTTAATAAATGCTCAGCTGAAATGGCTCCTACTTTAGCCGCTAATTCCGCCCCTCCATAAGGTACAATTTCATCGGCATGGATTTTCGGGATTAATCCCAATCGTTTTCCAGCTTCTAATATAAGCTCTGATTGCTCTGGTGTATATACCCCTTTTTCACAAAACACATCATTAAATTCAGCCAATTTTTCCTTAGCAACTGCCGGTAACATATCATTAATTAAATGATCAACAAACTCATCTTCACGACCTTTATACTCTGGTGGCACTGCATGTGCCCCCATAAACGTTGGAACTAGATCAATTGGATGTTGATTTTGAAGTTTTTTCATTACACGTAACTGCTTCAACTCGGTCTCCAAATCCATACCATAACCGCTTTTTCCTTCCACAGTTGTTACACCATGTGCCAAAAACGAATCTAGTCGATGTGTTGTTTGATTAATTAGCTCTTCTTCTGTAGCTTCTCTTGTCATTCGTGTGGTCGCATGAATTCCTCCACCCGCGTTCATTATGTCCATATATGTTGCACCCTCAAGGCGCATTTCAAATTCACGCTCGCGGCTTCCCCCGTACACAACATGTGTATGCGGATCCACCAGTCCTGGAGTAACTAGATGGTTCGTAGCATCAACAGTTTCAGCCTCATGGAGCCTATCAGCATACCGCACTTCAAGTTCTTTTGTTGTTCCTACTGCCTGGATTACACCATCTTCAATCCACAAACTGCCGTCTTCAATTAGCCCAAGCTCAGACATTGCTTCCTTTGAGCGTGGACCTTTTACATCAGACGCGAGTGTTGCTAATTGTGCCGCATGTATAATCCAGATTGGTTTTGTCATTATTGATCAACCCCTTTATCCAACATTGGCATCTTGATCCCTTTTTCACGCGCTGTTTTCTTAGCAAGTTCGTATCCTGCATCTGCATGACGTACAACCCCCATCCCTGGATCCGTTGTTAATACTCGTTCAATACGTGCTTCTGCTTCTTTCGTACCATCCGCAACAATCACAACCCCTGCATGTAAGGAGTAACCCATTCCGACTCCGCCACCGTGATGGACCGATACCCAAGTTGCGCCTCCAACAGCGTTTACCATCGCATTTAAAATCGGCCAATCTGCCACAACATCTGATCCATCTTTCATTGCTTCTGTTTCACGATTTGGTGATGCAACTGAACCTGAATCCAGATGGTCACGACCAATGACGATTGGTGCTTTCAGTTCTCCGCTTGCCACCATATCATTCAATATCTTTCCGAATCGGGCACGCTCTCCATAGCCTAACCAACATATACGAGATGGAAGGCCCTGGAATTGGATTTTATCCCTTGCCATACGAATCCAGTTACATAAGTGTTCATTGTCACTAAATTCACGTAAAATGGCTTCGTCTGTTTT
Source organism: Ferdinandcohnia sp. SAFN-114 (assembly GCF_059415045.1). NCBI lineage: Bacteria > Bacillati > Bacillota > Bacilli > Caryophanales > Bacillaceae > Ferdinandcohnia > Ferdinandcohnia sp. SAFN-114. The sequence continues at coordinate 39,189 of NZ_JBPFDQ010000022.1, forward strand.
GTAGATATCTTCTGGGTCTCCTGATAGTGCTACCCATCGGAATGGTCCTTTTCCTTCACAAAATTGTGGGCGAATATAAGCCGGAACAAAGCCAGGAAAATCAAATGCATTTTCTACACCTTCATCTTTGGCAACCTGGCGAATATTATTACCATAGTCAAATGTGATAGCTCCTTTTTCCATCATTTCAAGCATTGCTTCAACATGCTTAGCCATTGATGCTTTTGAAAGATTTACAAACTCTTTCGGATTGGACTCTCTTAATTTTGCTGCTGCTTCCAATGACATCCCAGAAGGTACATACCCATTTAGTGGATCATGTGCTGATGTTTGGTCGGTTAAGGCATCAGGGATAAAGTTTCTTGCAATCATCTCCGGAAGAAGATCAGATGCGTTGCCTAATAAACCAATCGATAATGCTTTTCCATCTCTTTTTGCTTCTTCAGCCAACTGGATCGCTTCATCTAATGTGTACGCTTTCACATCTGTATAACGAGTTTCAATTCGGCGGTCGATTCTAGACTCATCCACTTCAATCGCGATACATACGCCACCATTCATCGTTACTGCAAGTGGCTGTGCACCACCCATTCCTCCAAGGCCAGCTGTTACAGTAATCGTACCTCTTAATGTACCGTTAAAGTGCTGCTTCGCTAACTCAGCAAACGTTTCGTACGTACCTTGAACAATTCCTTGAGAACCAATATAAATCCAGCTACCTGCTGTCATTTGCCCATACATCATTAGGCCTTTTTTATCGAGTTCATGGAAGGTTTCCCAGTTTGCAAAAGCTGGAACAATATTCGAATTCGCAATCAAAACGCGTGGTGCATCCTTATGAGTTTTAAACACAACCACCGGTTTTCCTGATTGCACCAGCAATGTTTCATCACTCTCTAGTTCTTTAATTGAGTCAACAATCGCGTCAAATGATTCCCAGTTACGTGCTGCTTTCCCAATCCCCCCATATACAACAAGATCCTCTGGCCTCTCGGCTACATCTGCATCTAAATTATTCATTAACATACGAAGCACAGCCTCTTGCTGCCAACCTTTCGTATTTAATTGTGTCCCTACGTAACGGATAATTTTGTTGTTTTTTGTACTTTTCATTTTATTCCCTCCAAGTTGTATTACTTATATTTTATTAATAAAAAGAATGTATAGAATCCCAATCACATTACTTCGATCCTCTGTTAATTAATGGAGTTTTTTGTTGCCTTTTGATTAAATATCAAATGCGCCTTGGCGTATTTACGCCCGATTTTTTAAGCCCACACGATGTGGGTCACAAAGACGTTGCCACAGGACGTGGCGTTTTTAGTCTTTGATCCTATGCTCGTAAAATTTCCGCTGAAAATTCGAGGCATCCGCCGGAGGCTTTAACTTTATTCAGTAGAAGTAGGGGACTTCTGATGATTAAAATTAAAAGTTCCTGTCTTTAACCAGTGATTCATTGCTTCTATATCCTTAGAGAACACGCGGTCTTCGGAAATATACGGCACGACTTTTCTACCATTTTCTAAAAATGAACTTGTTGCGGATGCCAATTTTTCTTTTCCCCGAATTTCAGCTGCCTGCATACTACAAATGGCCTCGATTGCTAATACACGTCTCGTATTTGTGATGACTTGATATGCGTGTCTTGATCCAATTGTCCCCATGCTCACGTGATCCTCTTGGTTTGCTGATGAAGGAATCGAATCTACACTAGCTGGATGCGCCAAAGTTTTATTTTCTGATACAAGTGATGCTGCGACATACTGCATGATCATTGCACCTGATTGTAAACCAGGTTCAGGACTTAAAAATGGCGGTAGGTCATTCAGTTGCGGATTAACTAAACGCTCGATTCGACGTTCAGAAATATTGGCTAGTTCCGCTACTGCAATCGCCAAGAAATCCATGGCAAAAGCTATCGGTTGTCCGTGGAAGTTCCCCCCTGATAAAACCTTTTCACCATTATCAAAGATTAATGGATTATCAGTAGCAGCATTCATTTCTATTTCTAATTTTTCTCTAACATAGTTTAATGTTTGCCATGTTGCTCCGTGCACTTGTGGGATACAACGGATTGAATAGGCATCTTGAACGCGGATTTCACCTTGTCTTGTTGTTAAAGAGCTATCGGAAAGATGAGCACGAATACGTTCAGCTACATCTATTTGTTCTTGATAACCACGTGCAAGCTGAATATCTTCATCAAATGCATCAATAATTCCGCGCAACGCTTCAATAGTTAGAGCGGCAATCAATTCTGTTTGATAGGCTAATTTTTCCGCTTCCAGATACGCGACTGCCCCCATCGCTGTCATTGCCTGTGTTCCATTGATAAGCGCTAACCCTTCTTTGGCCGTTAATGTGATCGGAAAAATAGATTCCTTTGTTAACGCATGAATCGCAGATGTTTTCTCTCCTTTATAAAAGACCTCACCCTCCCCGATTAAAACAAGCGCCAAATGTGAGAGTGGTGCTAAGTCCCCGCTTGCACCAAGTGATCCTTGTTGTGGAATGACCGGATGAATGCCAGCATTCAATAAATCAAGCAATCTATCAATCACGACCGGACGTACACCCGAAAACCCTTTCAGCAATGCGTTTGCTCGAAGAAGGAGCATCGCACGTGATACAACCTCTGGAAAGGGTTCGCCAATTCCACAAGCATGAGAACGAATTAAATTTAGTTGCAACGCCTCTACATCGTCTTTATCGATAAACACATCACTAAACTTCCCAAACCCTGTTGTAATGCCATAAATAATTCGTTCCTCAGCCACAATTTTTTCAACTGCTTTTCGACTTTCTTGGACTTTTCTCATACTTTCTTCAGAATAATTAACTTTTTCACCTTCATATAAAACTCTTTGTACCTCTTTAAAAGTTAGTGTTTGACCAGTTAATGTAACCATCTGTTTGTCTCCCCTCAATTCGCTTTAGTCCGGTAAAGAGCCAATAAAAAAGGGAGCTACATGATGAAAGCCACTAAAAAAATGACTTCATCATATAGCCCCCTATTAACTAAAATACTATGGGCGAATGATATGTGATTGATTTTAACTATACAAAATAACAATTCACTTGTTTAAGTATCTATAAAGCTCTAGATTCTAATAACTAATTTCAGTATATGCACTTTTATTTCCAGCGTCAACCAGCACTTTTAAGAATTGATAAAAAATTTTGATTAATATTAGAAATTTTTATTTTCCTGTTTATCAATAAGAAAAGTGATTGGCACAAACAGTAAAAAAGCAAGTAAAAGGAAGGTTCCCCCCACAATAAAGAACACCATTACAAAGGTCTCATTAAGATTAAATGGATTAATATTGTACATCCACATACCTACCGTTAACCCTAGGGCACCTAACATTCCTAGGATACTGTGAATTGACACAAGTTTTTTGTATTTAATCGTATATACCTTATAAAAAATTCCCCAAGCAAACACTGAGAGCCAGCCTACTAATAGAATATGAGCATGAATAGGTCTCAACGAATAATCCATATTTCCAGACATATGAGAGCCTAGAAAAGTACCGATTATACCGAATATCGCTGAAAATCGAATGAGCCGTATACTCCAAGTTTGTTCCATTATTTATTCCTCCATTTCCCCAATCATGTTAGGAAGTATAATTGTGAAGGTTGTTCCCTCGGCAACCTTACTGTCAACCTTGATTTCTCCTCCATGCAGGTCAATTATTTGTTTAACGATTGATAAACCAAGTCCTGTGCCGTCCCTTTTTCTAGATGAATCTACTCGGTAAAAACGTTCAAAAATTTGAGAGACGGCGTCCTTCGACATACCAATTCCTGTATCTTTCACAATGACCTTAATGAAAAATTCGCTTCTTGATAAGTTAATCCAGATATTTCCTCCTTGTGTATTATACTTAATCGCATTTGTTAGTAAGTTGTCCCAAACATTGCTCATAAGTTCTGCATCAACTTTTGTCCGAATAAAAGGCAATTTGTACGAGACTTCAATTTCCTTTTCTTGTAGTCGCCACTGATACCTACGGATGGTTTGTTTAATTTGTTCATCCAATTGGACCTCTGTAATCTTCATCGGGTATGCTTTTTGATCAAGAGATGTTAACAACAAGAGTTGTTTTGTTAGATTTGAAAGCCGCTTTGATTCGTGATCAATAATCTGTAAGTATTCTTTAGAATCTCGTTCATTTACGTTTTGTGACAGTAAAAGCTCTGCATATCCCTGAATATTCATAAGTGGGGACTGAAAGTCATGTGACACATTATTGATAAAGGATTTCCTCGCTTCATCATTATGCTGTAACTGCCTCTGCATCGTATTAAAGCTTTCTACTAATTGTCCAATCTCATCATTACGATCAATCGGTAGTGGATAATTAAAATTCTCCCGTGTAATCTCTTTGGTCGCTTCCGTTAACTTAGTAATCGGCTGGATCAGATGCTTTGCAAACAGAATTACCCCACTAATACTAACAATCGTTACCGCTACAAAAAACCACGCTAATATCATATGAATATCTGAAAAAAGTAATTTATTGTTAGGACGGATAAATAAACCGTATTGTTTCCCATTCATTGTGAAAGGAACACCTACCGTATTCTCTACAGTATTTGAGAAGTGTCCCATCATTAAAAACTTATGGGAAAATGCATTCATACCATGGTAAACTTCCTTCTTAGAAAGAACCTTCTTGGCTTCTTGTGGAAGATCCGTTTTTGTAAAAGGCTTACCAAAATAAGCTTCTTTACCTGATTCGTTTACCACATATATCTGATACCCCAGGTTTCCAATCGATTCCAAGAATGGCTCGAAGGAGGAGCTATCCGAATGCATACTCTCAAGGGTTAATGTAATTCTTTGTGCAATCTCTACATTCTGCTGATCAATCTTCTGTTTTGTCGATGTCATGTAAATAAAATTTGCGATGATCATACCTACAATGACACTTATCATTAAAATCAATAGCGTAGCCACAATGAATTTCCGATATAAAGTCTTCATTTCGTTTCCTCTAGCTTATAGCCAATTCCGCGAACCGTTTGAATTTCCACTGATGCATCGTATTTTTTTAAACGCTCCCGGATACGATTTATATGAGTATTTAGAGTTTGTTCTCCACCTTCATAATCAACACCCCATACTTGTTCCACCAGAATGGATCTAGGCGTAACCTTATTTGCCCGTGATGCTAATAAGCTTAATACTTCAAATTCCTTTAAAGGCGGAAGGACTGTCTCATGATTTATATTTAATTCGAAATTTTTTCGATCTATCATGAGATTTCCTACTTTTATTACAGTTTCCATGGCACGTTCGACACGCCTTAACACAACGGCAACACGGAATAGAAGTTCCTTCACCTCAAAAGGCTTAACAATATAGTCTTCAGAACCAGATAAGAAGCCTTGTTCTTTATCATCGATTTGACCTTTAGCCGTAAGCAATATGACAGGAATACCATAGTCGTTCGCCAAAATCTTGGTCAATTCAAATCCATCCATTCCAGGCATCATCACATCGACAATCGCCAAATCAACTGTTTTCTCCTCTAACAAATCTAATGCTTCTTCGGCATGATTAGCTCGATATACTTGATAGCCTTCTCGGCTCAAATGGATCGATACTAGCTGTTGAATATAGACATCATCATCTACAACAAGAATCTTCATAATGCGAACCTCCTAAAAAGTAAAATACGAAGGAAGCCCTTTGTATTTTATTTTACTGTCTATTATGCGATGCTTGCTTGTCTTTTTCAAATAACAATACCAAAGCTGGTAATAGCATTCCACGAACTAGGAAAGTATCAATCAAGATTCCAATCGAAACGATGAATCCAAATACGAATAGATCGGCAATTGGCATCGTTGTTAGCGCTGCAAAGGTTGCAGCTAGAATGATACCAGCAGATGAGATTACTCCACCCGTATTACGAATCGCAACTTCAAGAGCATCTTTAACGCGATGAGTTTTCCTTTCCTCTATAAAACGTGAGGCAAGGATAATGTTATAATCGATACCTAATGCCACAAGGAAGATAAAAGCATATACCGGAACCCGAGTGCTTAATGCATCATATCCAAACAAGATATCGACAAGGAAACTACCAAGCCCCAAAGCAGATACATAGGACAGTAAAATGGTTGCCATCATATAAATTGGCATTTTCATTGAACGAGTTAGGGCAAATAAGAGTATGAGTATTAGTAATGTTTCAAGTATCGCAATTGTAAAGATATCTCTCGTATTCACATCCAGTTCATCTACTAGCTTTGCAGTCACTCCGCTATAGTATGCTTCTCCTGGTATGGAAAGGTCCTTCAATAGATTTGGTGTATCTTCACGCAAATCTTTAATGATTGTCATAGATTCTGTAGAATATGGATTCGTTGCTAAGACAACACTTAATTTTAATGCCTTAGAGTCTTCAGATTGTGCAGTCATTCGAACAGTTGCAATTTCATCGTATTCTTGTAGTTTTTCTGTAAAAGTTGTTACTTGCTCTGGGGCTATTGCTTTATCACTTTCAACTAACAATGTTGTAGGTGCTAGTTCCCCTTTATCATATCTTGTCTCTACAACTTCATAACCTACTCGAGAAGGTAAATCCTCAGGGAACTTTTTGACAGTATCAAATTCAAAATCAAGATTAAATATATTTAATGCAGTAATGAGAAGGAAAACACCAACAATGCCTCCAGATAAACCTGGTTTATTTACCACAAACTTAGCAATTGGTCCCCAAATTCCATGTTTTATTTCTTTTTCTTGGCCATACTTTGGAACTTTTGGCCAAAACGCTTTACGACCGAAAAGTGTAAATAAAGCTGGAACCAATGTGATCGATGCTAACATAATAAAGAACATTGCAAGCCCAAATATAGGAGCAAAGTTTTGATAGTCACGGAAATCGGCAAAGAATAAGATTAGCATAGCTGCTAATACTGTTCCTCCAGCAAAAAATACCGGTTCCCCAGTTGCACGCATTGCAAGTTTCATAGCTTCATATTTACTTTCAACTTTGTTTAGTTCCTCGCGGTAACGAGAGAATACAAATAGTGAATAGTCAATCACTGCAGCAAAAAGTAAAATACTCATAATTGAGGTTGTGGAGTTATTAATTTCTAACCCACCCGCTCCTAGTAATGCAACACTTTGATTCACAACCTGATAAACAATCGCTGTTGCTAAAAGAGGAATGAATGCAAGTAATGGCGAACGGTAAATGGCAATAAGTAATATTAAAATAATACCTATCGTTGCTAGTAATAACACCACATCCGCTTGCTCAAATAACTTAAGTGTGTCCCCAGCTATCCCAGCTGGACCGGTGATATAAAAGGACATATTATCAAACTGCTCTGCCATCTTATTGCCTATCTCAGAAGCCTTGTCATTTATTTCGGCAAATTCACTATTGCCAAGGCCCTTTTCTAATTCCATCGGCACAATCATGGTTGTACCATCTTCAGAGATAAAGCCCGATAACGCTTGAGGTGGAAGCGCGCTTATATCAAGGATTGTCTCAATTCCTTTAATATCTTCTGCTGCGATTCCATTTAGTATTTGTGTGACCTCATCGGTATTAATGTCCCCATTTTCATTATGGAATACAAGGATTCCCGGTGTCCCTTGCTCATTTGGGAATAGCTCTTCTGTCTTTTTCTCAGCTATGATCGATTGTGCTTCATCAGGAAGCGATTGAAAATTACTTACTTTATAATCGGCAAGCCTTGGTCCCGCACTTAATCCGACCATCAAGACGAGCCAAGCTATAATCGTAATCCACATCCCACGTTTACTTGAAACCCAATCTGTAATTGGATATAACAGTTTCCTCAAAATGTAAAACCTCCTTTAATACCTTTCGAATATGATCTTACTAATCGAACATAAATTTAATATCAACTTTTGTTTACATTTGTCGAGAAACTGGGGGGTGCCGCGTGAGGGGGAGTGTGTATCTTTGGACAAGATGATGGCAAATCTGGGCATGGGTGTCTGGAGGTTGGTGATCTTCGGACTCGGGGTGGCACTTTCGGTGCGGGCGTGTCTGAAGGTGAGCCGGCTTCGGACAAGGGTTAGCACAATCAGTGCGGGCGTGTCTGAAGTTTACCCGTCTTCGGACTCGAGGTGGTACTATCCGCGCGGACGAGTCCGAAGTTTACCCATCTTCGGACTCGGGGTGGTACTATCCGCGCGGGCGTGTCCGAAGTTGAGCTAGCTTCGGACTCGGTACGGCACTATCCGTGCGGGCGTGTCCGAAGTTTAGCTATCTTAGGACAAGCGAAGGCAAAATCAATGCAGCGGTGTCCGAAGTTTACCTGTCTTCGGACAAGCGAAGGCAATATCTGCGCTTTGGTGTCTGAAGTTCATCTAGCTTCGGACTCGGGGTGGCACTTTACGCGTGGGCGTGTCCGAAGTTTACCCATCTTCGGACTCGGGGTGGTACTATCCGCGCGGGCGTGTCCGAAGGTTACCCATCTTCAGACACGCGAAGGCACTTTCAACGAGGGCGTGTCCGAAGTTTAGCTATCTTCGGACAAGCGAAGGTAAAATCAACGCCAGCGTGTCCGAAGTTTACCCATCTTCGGACTCGGGGTGGCACTTTACGCGCGGGCGTGTCCGAAGTTTAACTAGCTTCGGACTCGGAGAGGTACTATCCGCGCGGGCGTGTCCGAAGTTTAACCAGCTTCGGACTCGGAGAGGTACTATCCGCGCGGGCGTGTCCGAAGTTTAACCACCTTCGGACTCGGAGAGGTACTATCCACGCGGGCGTGTCCGAAGTTGAAGTAACTTCGGACAGTCGATGAAGGGGATTCAGCTACTTTTCTTCGGCTCTTTTCCTCTTCATTCGCTCGATGAAGGGGATTCAGCTACTTTTCATTTGCTTTTTTCCTCTTCATACAGTCGATGAAGGGGATTCAGCTACTTTTCTTCGGCTCTTTTCCTCTTCATAAGCTCGATGAAGGGGATTCAGCTACTTTTCTTCGGCTCTTTTCCTCTTCATTCGCTCGTTGAAGGGGATTCAGCTACTTTTCTTCGGCTCTTTTCCTCTTCATTCGCTCAATGAAGGGGATTCAGCTACTTTTCTTCGGCTCTTTTCCTCTTCATACGCTCAATGAAGGGGATTCGGCAACTTTTCTTCGGCTTTTTTCCTCTTCATACGCTCGATGAAGGGGATTCAGCTACTTTTCTTCGGCTCTTTTCCTCTTCATTCGCTCGATGAAGGGGATTCAGCTACTTT